>JBHIDV010000129.1:0-7403 GCA_046760285.1 Sedimentisphaerales bacterium | reverse complement strand
TGGCAATCTGTGAATTATAATTGGCAGTGATTGTTTCGTCGCTGCGCTGCTCACAATGACCTCTAAATCAATTTTGATATTTGATTTTTGCTTTTTGATATGACCCGATTGTATGGTTTGATATTCGATGTTGATGGGGTGATAGCCGATACCGAGGCAGTCAACGCAAAAGCCTCTATCAAGGTTTTTGAAGATTTGTTTGGTATAAAAGGCGTCAAGCGTGAGGACTTTGAGGCTGGTCTCGGACGTGGTGCAGAAGAATACGTCAAAGCTGCTGCCAGAGTTCACGGCCTTCAGCTATCCCAAGAGCAAATCAAAAAGGCCACCCAACTGCGTCAGGAATATTTCCTAAAAATTCTGAGCGAAGAACCACTACCTGCCTTTCCCGGCGTATTAGATTTGATGGAAAAAGCAATGGAAAGAGAAAATTTCCGAGTGGCTATCGCCACCTCCGGCACGCTTGAAAAATCCCGAGCGGTTCTAAAAGCTGCAAAAGTCCCGTATCAAAAAATGGTTTATATCACTGGCAATGAAGTGAAGAACAAAAAGCCACATCCTGAGCTTTTTCTGCTTGCTGCAAAGCGCTTAGGCATTAAGCCCGCCAATTGCGTAGTAATAGAAGACGCTCCCAATGGCGTTCAGGCCGCCAAAGCTGCCGGCGCCAAATGTATCGCCGTTACCAACTCCACCCGCGCCGCCAACCTCTCCCAAGCAGATTTAATCTGCGATTCTCTCAAACAAATTAGCCTTGATATGATTCAACAACTGGTCGATTCAGACTGACCAGTTTTGCTGTTATGCTGAATAGAACAAAGAGATGACTGGATAAAAGATGAGCAGGACCGTTTGGAGACGTGATGGCTGTGCCTTCAAATTCAATCCCGGCCAAAAACTACGCGCTCTGCTTGGCTGGTCATCCACGCACAAAGGGCCTCTGTGAATTTCAATCAGGGATAACAGGGTACATCGTACCCCCTCAGGGACAATTCATCTCGCGTTATGTAATCAGGTCCCAGCCGGTCTAACATTACAGGCGGTAACCTCGCAAGCTCCAAATCCATCTTGGGGCAACATCCTTTTATTATCCGCCACGGGCTTTTGTAGTCCTTGTTGCTATTGACTCTCATCAGATTGTACCAAGCTTGATAACTGGCCAGCCTTCTGTGAAAATCCTTTATACCTTCCAAGTTCTCCAGATCATAGAACTCATTTTCAATAGTCCTATGCACCGTCTCGACATCACTATTATAGCTCCAGGCCCTCACAGGAATCCTTTTGTGTCTGCTGCCGAAGGCTGAGACTGTCGCTTCAAAACCGTCCCGGCTTCTATCCTGCCGGAAGCAGCCGATATACTCATGGCCGTTATCGGTCTGGAACTTCACTTTCTCCATATCCACATCGCACTGTTTTAGGTGGCTGCAGAGGATCTGAGCGAACAAACAGGCATTGGCTGCTGTGTCTTCATTGGCAAAGCCAAGATACATAAGACCACTGCGTACCTCTCTGGCAGTGAACTGATACTTAGGCAGCCTCAAGGCCTTCATCTGTGGCCAGTAATGGGGGATGTCCTTTAAGTTCTTGGTATCAACGTTTATTTGGCCAAATAATCGCCATCGCTTCTTTATCTTGCTCAGGTCTTTCTTACGTTTGTGCTTTTTTATGGCGTTTCTGGATAAGGCCATGTTCGTGCAATATTCTTCTTATAGCTTCATGACTACAGCTCGGATTGTGCATGTATTTGAGGCGTTTTACACCCATGAAGGGATATTGTTTTCTAAGATTAACAATTTTTCTTTCGATAGCTGGTGGTGTTTTGTGAGGGCAGCTCAGCGGTATTCTCGGCAGCTCATTAAGTCCAGCCAGACGCTCCCGCTGATATTGCCTTAGCCACTTTCGCACGGTCTTGGCGGTGGTATCAAAGACCCTGGCGGTTAGCTTTACTACCATATCCTTTTTAGCTTCTTATAGCAGTTCGTAGTCATACATCTTATCCTTCTTAGGCCGATACGATGTTCCTTGGACATCCCAATGAGTGTCGAGGATCAAGTATCGACAGTCCTATCCCAGTACATCGGCCATTGAATACAAAGCCGGCTTTTTGCCAATGAGCCATTCTGCTGCTCGCAGTGCCCCGCGTGCGAAAGTGTCTCTGCTATGGGCCGTGTGAAGGACAGTCACCGTCTCGCCGAGCGTGCTAAAAATAATTTCGTGTTTACCGGTAATATCTCCGGCCCGCACTGCGTGCATACCGATTGTGCCCTTCTGCCGCAAAGCGTCCTTACCGCTTCTGCCATGAATGATAGCTCTCGGAAAATCTCGGCCGGTCGCCTGGCAAATATTCTCCGCTAATGTAAGAGCACTGCCGCTGGGAGCATCTTTTTTGAAGCGATGGTGCTGCTCGATTATCTCTATATCGTATTGTTCGCCGAGCATGGTTGCGACCTTGCCTACCAGAGAAAATAGAACGTTCATCCCCACGCTCATATTGGTCGCATACATAATGGGAGTCTTCCTGGAGGCCGTTTCTATTTTTTCACGCTGCTGGTTGCTTAGGCCGGTTGTGCCCAAAACCAGTGCAACATTATTTTCTGCGCAGTAGCTGATGGTCTTGTCCGCTACTTGCGGCTGTGAGAAATCTATCGCCACGTCGGCATCGGCTGGATAGGTACTGTCGAGTTTAACGTTAAGCGGCTCTGCTGCCGCCACTAGGCCGGCATCTTTTCCCATATCGGGATGGTCCTGTTTCTCCACTGCTGCGATAATATCGAATCGGCTGGACTTTGTAGCCAGTGAGATAATGCGCCTGCCCATCCTGCCGGCGGCTCCAATAATCACGAGTTTAGGCTTCATTTTTTATCTCCTTGAATTTTCTATGACCAAGCAACCAATAATACCAATCATAAAAATTGAATGCGCTCGACAGGGCTGCTGGTAATAAATCGAGGCAATTGTCCGCTCCCTTACGGTCGCGGCTCTGTTAGATATCCAACCTGATAACCTGATTTCCTGATGTTCTGATACCTTTATAGCCAACCGCTCTTTTCAATAAAGCGCATATATTTTTTAGGATCCGTATAAGAATATAGCTCCCACTGTGTACGTTTACAAGCTTAAAGAGCTGTTCGCTTGATTTTAGCCGAACTTATAGTAGAATCCTATGAGTTAATTTTCCCCAGAGACTCGAGAAGGAATCACGATACCGATGAACGATACTCTTTTTGAAGGAGGCTTTTTCAATGCTTATAAAGAAAAACGTCTTAAGAGCAAAGCGAATCTGCCGAGGCGGACTGGTGGTCGGCTTTGCTGGGATGGTACTTCACTTGGCTATCGGTCAGAGCGTTGCTGCCGGTCAAAGAAACGAGAAAACAGAAAAGAAATACAATAATAAGCAGGCCGATTACCTTCAGCTCGTAAAGTCCTATGCAGATGCCTTGCTTGAGCATGGGCGAGATACCTACGGCCAGGTTAACTCTCCGCTGTTTGCCACCACCCTTGACCGCGAGACGTTCAAGCTAATGAATAGTGTCCCCGACATCGAAGGGATCCGCTCGCACGACCGCATGATAAGCGGTGCCAATCCTATGCACGATCAGAACTTGTATCAGGTGCTTTACGCCCTAACGGAAATAACAGGCGAAAAGCGTTATGCACAAGAGGCAGACAGAACGCTAAATTGGTTCTTCGAGCACTGCCAAAGCAAACAAACGAAACTGATGGCCTGGGGTGAGCACATAGGGTGGGACTTCAACACGGAGAATATTATACAGAAACAAGCAGGTACCACACACGAGTATTTCCGCCCCTGGGTTTTGTGGGATAAATCCTATAAGCTGGCACCAAAGGCCTGTGCCGAATTTGCCAGGGGCGTATGGGACCATCAAATAGCTGACCATAGTACTGGAAATTTCTCCCGACACGCCCGGTGGGACAAACACGGTCCCGGTCAGAACTCTGAGTATCCGCGCCATGGTGGATTTTACATTGCCACTTGGGCACAGGCATACGAAAGAACGAGAGAGAAGGTTTTTCTGCAAGCTATTGAGACTCTTTTGACGTATTTTGAAAATCGCCGCAATCCAAAATCCGGTGCCATCCCAGCGGAAAGTGCAGCTCGCTCAAAGGGTAAGCTGCTTTGGCCGGCAAGCAATCTCTCATTAGCTGTGGATTTGGCCGACAGTGCCAAGAAAGTTCCGCCCGAACTTGCGGAAAAAATGCGTGATAGTGCCTCAAAAATTGACCATATCTTCTTGAAAATCAAGCATAATCTTAGCCCGCAGGGCAAAGGCTTTATCAAAGCTGCTCATGCTGACACACTCCAGGCCCACGATGTGCGTGGCCCCGAGTTGCCACGCTATTCAGAGCTGTGGACTGCCGGTTATGGTAGGTCTACCGATGCCAGGGTTGCCAACCTTTGCCTACTTAGATTTAAGCAGACAAAGCACCATGGTTACAAGGCCCTGGCACTTAATGCAGCTAAGCGATACCTGAACGTAGAGCCGATTGCCGAGACGACCTTGTATCCAGGAACATTTGGCGATGCGATTTTTCTGATGCTTACTACGTACGAGATTACCAGCCAGGCTAAGTATCTCGAGCGTGCCGAGCACTTCGCGCAGCAAGCAATCAAGTTTTTCTTTGACGATAGCTGTCCATTGCCGAAGGCCAGTTCAAAACACGAGCATTATGAAGCCATCACCCGCAGCGATACCTTGATGATGTCCCTGCTAAAGCTATGGGTGACTAAGAACCAGCCGGACTTGAAACTGCGCCTGATCTATAATGACCGGTGAGACAATACGGTCATGATACTAAGAAATTATTGCTTACTTTTGTAAATGTGAACAGCGATGTCATCGACAAACGCCGGCAGCTTGACCGACAAAACGCCGCCTTTCACGGTGACGGCGCGGCTAACCAGTAGCCCACTATCGGGCTTTATAATGTCCATCGTGTAAGTTCCATCCGCCAGAGAGAGGTCCTTAAGTTTCAATAATTCGCTCTTAAATTTCACGCCCTCCTTGGCGGTCGCTGAGGAACAATACGTCACAGCTTCTTTGCTTGAAGAAAGTACGTATTGATGGCTGCCGGGCCCGGACTCGATGGTGCCATCAAACCAGAGGTTCGGATAATCCGTCAGGCTGTCCCAAAATTTCCTCAGCACCAATGCGTCGTCCTCGAACTTATTCCGGCCGCGAGGGTCATAATTGTGCGGAAATTTCGGCAGATTCTCTGAGGAAAAACCTATCCTCGGCTTCATATATAAATCCATCTGCTGGCACTTGGCCATCATAAACTTCCACATATACTTTCGGATATGGAGCCGCTGCTCCGGATGTATATAGCTGTACTTTTGGCCATTGTCATCCCAGCTTTCCTGCGGGATGTAGGGCTTTTTGTATTTTATTCGCCATCTCCTGGCGTTATCAACTGTATGCTTTTTTCCGTAAATCAGAACATCAAAATAGGGCCTGCTGAACATCCAATCTCTCTGCGCGTCACTCAGCCCGCCGGTATCCATACCGAGAATCACCGCTTTGCCCGGCTGTAGCCTGGCACTATGATTGCGTACCGTTAGCGACATCTCCTTGACCCACGGCTGAACCTTTTTCCAGTCACGGTGATGCTCCTTGATTTCGTGGACAAGGTCGTAGTAAACGTTGTCTAAATCGTAAGTTTCTTCAACGAGTTTGCGAAACCATTTCTTTTGTGCATCGATAAGCCCGCTGTTTTTATCAGCTACAGAATGATATATCTTAAAACGATTCTCCAAATCGCCGCCGAGGTGGTCGGTGAATGAATTTATGTTGTTAACTGGATTGAAGAAATGTCCTGCCCAGTCAATCTCGGACTTATTCCGGCCAGGCGTATCGCTGGCCCGCAACTGCCAGCCGTTCCACATCAATAAATGAATGATAATTCCTTTGGATTCAAGATATTCGCACTGTTGCCGAAAGCGCCGCCAGTATCGCGTATCAAATTGATTCAGATCGAACTGTCGGCTTGCCGGCCTTGTCTCTTTATACGGGAATAACATATTATCCAGAGAGCCACCATTTTCTCGGGTAAACTTTTCAATGTGTTTGAAGCTTAATGGCGGATAAGCACGAACATGATTAATGCCGTGTTCGGCAGCCCAGTCAGCCCATAGCTTATAGTCGTAAGCATCCTCTGCTGCGTAAAAGATGAAGTCTGATAAGCCACCGAAGGATAACAGGCCCTTGCCGTCGTAAACAAAATAGACCTTCTCTGTGCCAGCCTTCTGTAGCCTGAGTCCTCCCTTGGAAAAGGCAATAACCGGTCCCGCAAAAAACATAATCGTTAAAGTAAGTATCTTGTAAGACGATTTGGCGTTAATCACTTATGTTCTCCTTTCGCATTTGTTCGAGAAACTTTTGTTCCTTTTTATCCAACCGCTCAGCCGAGCCTTATTTTCGATAAAATAACAAGTTTATCTTGAAAACTCAAGCTTTCTGGTGATTTCACACCTTATGGGGTATATTCGTAGGACCGAAAATATTTAAAGATTTTGCTTGAAATTAAGGCAGCTAATTTGGTATAAATTTATGTAGAGGTGTTTGAGGTTTGGGGCAGCTTTTGGCTTAAGTTTCTATGGGTTTTTTCGTAGAGTAGCAGTTATATGATGTAAAGTCCAAGGCGAAAGGGCAGACTTTACGCCGCAGAATCAAGATAAGCATTTTAAGTTTAGGTTTTTGAAGGAAGGAGGTACAGTCATGTCTTAAAAAGTGTGCTGATTTAGCATGTAAATCACTGGGAGGAGGAAGTTTTTACCTGTTCTCTGTAGTTCCCGTTTTTGTCTTCTGGCCTCTGTCCCTGCTCCTGTCTTCCGCCAGGAAGACGCAGGGGCCAGTCGAGGCAGCAAGCGACAAGAAGACACGGGGACGAAGGATGGAGGGGTTAGTTTGTGGGTGTTTTGGTGCATAGCCAAAGCACAAAATTCATTGTTTTAACATTTTTTGAAGGAGGACTATTATGTATAAAACACTAATTCCTTTCTATATAACTTGTCCACGCAACATCATGATGATTGGTTAATGAAATTCATATCACAAATATTAGCAAATAGGAGAAGACAAAATGTTTCACCAATCGTCTAAACAAATTTTACTTAGTATTTTCGTTGCATTGTTGCTAATGACAATGCCGGTCTATGCTGTAGAAAACTTCAAAATCTCCAACTACGGAGGTGCACACCAGATCTGGTTTGAAGTTGAGGATTTCGATGAACGCAATCCTGATGACGACAGTAGTTTCGCCTTGAGTGATCAACCCGGCGCCTATGGCCGGTCCATTAACAGTGTTGGTAGTGCCGACGGCGCCAGTATGATTCGCTATACCTTTGACATCAGCAAAGCCGGTGGTAAGGGCGGTACCTGGTATTTCTG
>JBHIDV010000128.1:0-7421 GCA_046760285.1 Sedimentisphaerales bacterium | reverse complement strand
GCTAAGAATCCGCCCAAAAAAGTGTAGATGATTATTATGCCTGCTCCAATGATTACTGCTAACCGATATTGTAAGCCGAAAGTAGATTCAAACAATTTACCTGCTGCAATTAGTTGTGCCGAGGCGTAGATAGTGAAAAATATCAGAATTATTATTGCCGAAACCACCCGTAATAGGCCTGTCGGGTCGCCGAAGCGCTGCTCAAAAAAGCAAGGCAGTGTGATGGTGTTGGTCTTTTGCGTATAAATTCTCAGCCGAGGCGATACCAGCATCCAGTTCAGAACCGTCCCGATAAAGAGTCCTATTGGTATCCAAACGTTTGCAATACCTGCTAAGTAAATTGCACCCGGCAGGCCCATCAGCAGCCAGCCACTCATATCGCTGGCTTGCGCCGAAAGCGCTGTCACCCACGCTCCCATGCCGCGTCCACCTAAAAGGTAATCCTCTATGCTGACATTTCTGCGGTAAAAGTAAAAGCCGATGCCCAACAAAAATATAAAATAAATAATAAATGTAACTAATGTTGGTATCGACATAAAAAACCGAAACCCCCAGTGAAACTGGGGGCTAAATATCAAATACTTCTTCGTCTTCTTTTCGCCACGCCGGGTCTACTATGCACAAGAATTTCAAATCAGTGTTGCCTGTATTTTCAATATATTGCGTCGATTGCGGCGGAATGTAAACAGCACACTCAGGAGCAACTTCGCGTGTCTCTTCGTCAACATGCATCAAACCCTGCCCAGCCAATATGTAATATACTTCAGAAGTTTTGAGTTTATGTGGCTTGGTCACTTGACCCGGCATAATCTTGGCGTGTGCTAAGCTGTAGTGGATTTGTAAATCTGCTTTTGCCGGATGCAGAAACTCACGTAAGATTGAGCCATCACCAGCTATAAATTCTTCGCAGTGTCTTAAATATTTTACGAACATAGTCACTGCCCTAATAGAATCGAACCTTTTGTAGGGGACCCCAGCGGCAAAATATGGCCGCTGGGAACCCTAAAGAATGTTCCAGCAACGCAGGCGGTCAAAAGACAGGCTAACGTTGCTGCTAATAGCGCCCGCGGTGCAACGGCTCCTATATTGCGGGTTCTATCAGGAGCCAATGCACAAACGCCCCCGACAAAGATAGCCATCGATGCCACATGTGCAAATCCACATAACGCATAGGTAGTAATCACAGCCGAGCGCGGATGCTGCAGGCAATTTCCCTTCAAAGCTGCTGCTAAATCATTGTAAGCCACCACCTCAGTGACAATCACACGCTCACCGATAATTCTGGAAACTGTCGCTGCATCGGATGGCGGGACACCCAAAATTATCGTAAAGGGATAAAAAATGTAACCGCAAATCATTTTCAAACTTGTACCCAAAGGTGATAACAACAGGTCCACCAGAGCAACCAGACCCAAAATAGCTATAAGAAGTGCCACAATCCCCACAATCATCTTCACCCCGGCATTTGCTCCGTTAATTATCGCTTCAAAAAGGCTCCTCTGGCTTTCATAAAAGGGCCGAACGTGCACACCCAGCGTCTCTGGCTTGTCACCCTCAGGCAAAATAATTTTCGACATAGCCAGCGCTGCCGGTGCTGAAAGCAAAGATGCCGAAACCAAATGGCCAGCGATGGTAGGAAATACCGCTTTCAAGCTAAACACATATAGCGCCAGAACATTGGAAGCAACCGTGGCCATTCCCGCAGTCAGTATAGTACAGAGCTCCGACCGGGTCATTTTAGCCAGGTGCGGCTTAACAGTAAGAGTAGACTCTATGCCTACAAAAATATTGCTGGCAGCAACCAGAGATTCCGCGCCCGATATTCTCATCAACTTTGTAAATACGTAGGCAAAGGCCCTGATAACCAGCGGCATTATGCCGAAGTAGTACAAAATCGCAATCAGAGCTGAGAAGAAAATGATGGTAGGAAAGGCCTGAAAGGCCAGAATGAACCCGAGTGACTCCTGTCCCGTTTCACTTGTCTGCCCTGGCGGAATCGCTAACGGTCCAAACACAAACTTTGCCCCAGCACTGGCAGAATCTAAGACTTTTACCACCACTTCATTTACAACCAAAAATAACTTTGCCCCTGCGGGAACAACGAAGATAAACAAAGCAATCAGTATCTGCAGCCCAATCCCCCAGCCGATGACCCTCCAGTTCATATTTCTTTTGTCAGCCGACAGCACCCACGCAAAACCAATCAAAATAAATATCCCTGCAAAACTAACAAGATTATAGATATCCATTTCTATCTCTATTTAGCCCCACGTTTCACGCGGGGTTTTCAACCAAGGCAATTGATGCCAGATTTGGATATACCCTCAACAGGCCTTCAGGGACAGGCTGCTTTTGGCTGGTAAGTAATGCCTTTAACTCCAGCGCGTTGGCCAGTTCAGCACCGTGATAATGATTGTTGGCGATAACCGTCAGATACTCAAAGGCCTCAGCTAACCGGTCGATTCTCTTTTTTATCTGGGCAAGTTCGGCATTACTGTAATAATAGTTGTAGGTTTCGTCTCTGCCCGCTTCTTTGCTAAACCATTTTTCTACATTTCTGCCGTGCAGTCTAAAATAGCCGGTCGGCCCTACAGTGCAATGCTGCATATCGAATGAGTTGCCGGAAGTAGGATAATCAAGGTTGCAGACCGACACGCCGAGCTCCTGCAGAAAATTCAGGGCTTCAGGCTTCTGCCACGATTTATGCCTCACTTCTACAGCCAGATTGAAGGCATCGGCAAAATTCTCGACGATTTTAGTCAGATGCTGCCGGCTCTGGTAGCTGTCTGTAAAGTCGTATCTGAACTGAACCAGCAGATGTTTGAGCTTATCTGTTTCCAGGAAAGGCTGAAAACCTTTGTGAAACTGCTTTACCATCTCAGTATTAATCTTGCCTTCGTGGGTGAACTCGCGATGCAACTTTGCGGTGAAGAAAAAGTCTTTTTGCTTGGCAGTTCTATTTAGCCATGATTTTGTTGTTTTTTCAAATGGTGGCCGGTAAAAGGTGCTGTTAATTTCAACGCAGTCTACGAATCTACTAACGTATTCAAGCTGGTCGAGCTTTGGCTGTGTATATACAATCCCTTTCCAGTCCGGATACGACCAGCCAGCTATTCCTATATAAACATTACCTGCCATTTGACATCCCTGCGAAGGCGGGAATGTTCTCATTGTTTAATCGTCGCCGTCTCGGCGACGGCTAAACTCTTAGGCCTTCTTTTTTTCGCTATTACCCAGCCGAACGATAGCGTATACCAGCGTCCCCAGCAGCCCGGTTAGAAGTGCAATCACTATCCAGATGCCGGAGCCGATACCGCGCTGGCGTATATCCTGGTACACCCAGACGGCGCAAAGGATATGGACGACCAGGACCACCAGCAGCAGTACATGCAGCCCGGGCTTGTGTGCTTTTCTTCGCATATGCTCCAGTTCAAGCTTGTGTTTCTCCAGCTCCAGCTCGCCCATTCTGCGCTCGAGTTCCATTTCAGCTTGGCGCTGCTCCAGTTCCATCTCCCTTTCGCGCATCTCCATCTGGAATTCCGCCTCTCCCGGCTCAAACTCCTGAGCCACCACTGCTGCCGGCAAAAACATCGCCGCCAGCACCATACCCAAAACACATCGCTTCATCTCATTTCTCCTATAAAATTATTCTGCAATCAAACATTTGTAGTTTCCCAATCTATATTTCGGCTTTTTGCGTACTTTACTGAACCTTTCTCTAACTTTTCCTTACAGAGAGCGCACAAAATGTAATATGACAATCTCAATTATGAATCAGAAATAAGGATTTAAAAATAAGGTTTAACCTATGCCACCTCTAACAGTTCGTCCCATCGAGTGGTATATCTCTTAGAACGTTTAGTAAATTTCGTTCGCCAGGGCTGGTTTATTCCTTCTGCTGCCCACCTTAACGGTTGGAATGGTAACCTCGCATTGATAGTGTCAACAGCTTGCATTAATCTTGTCGATTTTTGCCGGTCGATTTCGTCTAAAAAGTTGCCCTGTACATTGTCTTCTGGCCCAAGCTCGCTGAGAATAACACCAGCTTTATTGAATAAGAATCCTTTTTGGTACAATCGCTCCACGCTCTTTGTAGCGTAAGCAATCAGTTCAGGGGTATAATTGGTGGCGGTCGGAAAGCAAATCGTATGCGAATTGAAGTATCTTTTAGGTTTATTAACAAAACGACTGGTCGTCACAAAAACTGTCATCGCTCCAGCAACCAGACCTTCCTCTCGAAGTTTCTCGCCCGCTCTTGAGGCATAGCTTGATACTGCTTCTTTAAGTTCCTCAATTGTTTCTACTTTTCTGCCGAATATTCGTGATACAGTGACACTCTTTTTCGGTGGTGGTTGCTCTTCCAACTCATAGCAACTGGTGCCACGCAATTCATAAATCATCCTGACGCCGGTAACGCCGAAGCGCTGCCGCATCCACTCTATATCTACACCCCGAAGAGCAAGTGCCGTATTAATCCCTGCTCTTTTTAATTTAATGCAGGTCTTTATCCCTACCCCCCAGATGTTTTCCACTTTGGTTTGAGCCAGAGCTTCGTCAATACAGGCTTGGTCTGTAAGTTCAAAGACACCAGCAGCCTTAACGGACCTTTTGGCAATCCTGTTGGCTATCTTTGCCAGCGTTTTTGTTTCTGCAATACCGATTGAAACTGGTATGCCAGTCCATTGCTTTACAGTATCTTTGATTTTACGACCATATTCTGTCAGATTACCGCTCAGACCCGAGAGATTCAAAAACGCCTCGTCAATTGAGTACACTTCAATCTCAGGCGTAAAGTTACAAAGCGTTTTCATTACTCGATGTGACATGTCGGCGTAAAGAGTATAGTTCGAAGAAAGTGCTATCACGCCGTTCTTCTCAGCTACATCTTTGACCTTAAAAAATGCCACCCCCATTTCGATACCGAGCTGCTTCGCCTCTTGCGACCTCGATACTACACAGCCGTCATTGTTGGAAAGCACCACCACCGGCCTGTCTTGCAGGCGTGGCTGGAAAACCCGCTCACACGAGACGTAGAAATTATTACAATCAACAAGGGCAAATATACTTTTCATAATACTCCTCATAATGCGTGTATCACGTTGGTCACAACCCCCCAGACCTCGAATTCCATTTCCTCGTTAATCTCCTGGCTCTGATAGTTTTCATTCTCAGCTTCAAGCGTCAATTTATTCTTACGAATCCGAATTCTTTTGACCGTAAGCTCACCGTTGACAACAGCTATAATGACATTTTTATCTCTGGGCTCAATACTCCGGTCGACAACCAGCAGGTCCCCATCGTGGATACCTGCTTTGACCATTGAATGCCCCGTGACTCTAACGAAAAATGTCGCTGCTGGATTTCTTATAAGATGCTTATTCAAATCGAGCTTATCTTCTTCGTAATCACCAGCCGGAGAAGGGAAACCTGCCGGCACCTTCGTCTCAAATATCGGCTGCTGGCGTTTAGTTGAGCAATCTGGCTTATAAACTATTTTGACCTTGGTTTGCATAGCCTAAATATACGCTTTTCACTGCTCAAAATCAAGCATGTTTACACAAATGTTTTTACAAAGCTATTACCGCCAATATCTGCTTGCTGCGCGCTAATTTTTCTTTCTTTCTGTAGGAACAAAATTAACATCGATGACTAATGCTACGCGCAGATATTTCTCAGGCGCAATCAAAAGATTTCTTACTTTGTAGGGTATGCGTACGTTCTTCTCGCCGGAAAGGCGGCCTGATTTGCCGCTGATTTTAACAAGTACAGTCTTACCCGCGTACAGCGTTACCTGCTGCGGAAACGAAAGCTCATCAACCGTCCCATCTGCCGATAGCAGAAAATCTATCTCGGTTTTATTATGGATTTGAATATTGGCCGAGTTTTTGCCCCGCAGTGTCACCTTGGGATTGACTATCTGAATGGAACGCTCGAAAATCTGTTTGAGGTATTCTGCTTTGCCTATGAGTGTATTTTGCCAGTAGACGGCGCTTCGCTGTGCAAAGAGAGCTTCTTTAATCGCTTCTATAGTTTTTTCCTTGGCGAATACCAAAGTCATTGACCTGTGCTGACCACGGGTCAAATCGTAGTCCAGCCCTGTCGGATTGTGCACATCCGAATTGCCTAACATGGTCAGTTTCTTCTGAAGAGCCCATTTGTGTGCCAGCGGATAATAAGTATTTTCGTTTACGATCTCAATTCCATGCAGCCAGCCTTTTTCAAGCAATTCGCTGTGCTCAGCGTACCAGACGGATTTATTTTCCGGCTGCTGCCAGCCGGGGTGGTTATAAAACACAAATGCCTTTTGCTTGATAGCCGCTTTTATGGCGTCCCTCCATTCTTTGGTAGCCAGTGCATTTGCATCCTGTAAAAAAATCGCGTTAAAGTGTCCCGGCGGGATGGGCCGGGTAATCTCAGCACCTCTGACGATTGTCAATCCCAACGCTTGTGCTATTGGCCGCGCTATCTCGTATGACCGGTTGGGATTGGTTCGAACATCGTCCTTGAAAGGCAAGTACTCGATATGGTCGGTGATAGCAAACGCATCCAGGCCTTGCCGCCACGCCTCTTCCGGGCGAATGGTCGGCCAAACCTTGCCGTCTGAGAATACCGTGTGCATGTGGAAATCACATTTCATCGTGATGTAGCCACGGATGTGGGGGATTTTTATTTCTGTCCTTGCCCCGGCTTGGCTGAAGCCGCTCGTGCAAAAGATAGAGCAAAAGGCAAAAAGAACAATAGTTACGAATACAAATCGTCTGTTGATACAATAGACCTTCATGATAGCCTCCCCAAATAGCTATGTGATTTTTGTCAGGAGATAATTTCATGCGTCAGGCATCGGTGGTCCTCTGTTCGCAGTTCTCCATCTTTTTTCTGCAAAGTCAAAATTATATTTTTGTCGGACCTTAAATACAGCTACCTCTTCCGGCAGGTCCACGAAGTAATGGTCCACATCATCAAAGAGCACTCCGATGCCTTGTCCTAATATATAGCTAACTTTATCGCCGGTTATCTTAACCACATGATACGTTATGCCATAGTTTTTTAGCTCAGCTTTGACTTGATCTTCTGTGCGCGGCTCTCGGTCGGTAACAATATAAATCTTACAGCCTGCGTTAGCCATCGCTTTGCTAAATAGCCTAAAGAATTCAGGATATTCGGAAATCGTCCCATCTAAATCAATTCCTATTTTGTAGATGTCCTTACGAGCATTCATAACACCAGACCAATTTATTTCTTTTCTTGTTTATTTTACGCACAGTATCTAACAAAGAAAAGTAGATTTTTGGGGGCTGTGTTAAAAGGATTCCACTACCCACGGATTCAAAGCTGGTACATATCCAGCGCCCAAAATTTCTATGATTGTTATTACGGAATGGATGTTATTATCGAGTGAATTCAATCCTTGTGCATTCTAT
>JBHIDV010000127.1:0-7422 GCA_046760285.1 Sedimentisphaerales bacterium | reverse complement strand
CCCGACTAACCCTGGGCGGATTTACCTTCCCCAGGAAACCTTAGGCTTTCGGCGAACAGGATTCTCACCTGTTTTATCGTTACTCATGCCGGCATCATCACTTGCTGCCGCTCCACCGCTCGTTACCGTACGGCTTCAGCGCTGACAGCAACGCTCTCCTACCACCCCGTTCTTGCTTTCGCAAGAAAGCACAGGGTCCGCAGCTTCGGTGTTCTGCTTATTCCCGTTCATTATCGGCGCCAAACTGCTCGACCAGTAAGCTATTACGCACTTTTTAAATGGTGGCTGCTTCTAAGCCAACATCCTGGCTGTCATAGCAGTTCAACTTCCTTTAGAACTTAGCAGAACTTGGGGACCTTAGCTGGCGGTCTGGGTTGTTTCCCTCTCGACTACGAAGGTTATCCCCCATAGTCTGACTCCTGAGATAGTCTTTACGGTATTCGGAGTTTGGTTGGGGCAGGTAGGCTGGTGGCCCCCTATCCCCATTCAGTAGCTCTACCCCCGTAAAGTAGTTTCTCAAGGCTAACCCTAAAGCTATTTCGGAGAGAACGAGATATCTCCAGGTTTGATTAGACTTTTACTCCTCCCCACAGCTCATCCCCTAACTTTTCAACGTTAGTGGGTTCGGTCCTCCAGGGATTTTTACATCCCTTTCAACCTGGCCATGGGTAGATCACCTGGTTTCGCGTCTACCACCTGCGACTATGACGCCCTATTCAGACTCGCTTTCGCTACGGCTGCCCCCCTGAAGGGGTTAACCTGGCCACAGACGGTAACTCGCCGGCTCATTATGCAAAAGGCACGCGGTCAGGCATTACACACTGCAAGCAATGCGTCATAGCCCTCCCACAGCTTGTAGGTGTATGGTTTCAGGTACTTTTAACTCCCCTAATAGGGGTACTTTTCATCGTTCAGTCACCCTACTTTTCGCTATCGGTCGCCGAGTAGTACTTAGCCTTGGAGGGTGGACCCCCCAGCTTCACACAGAGTTCCACGAGCTCCGTGCTACTCTGGAACGCCAACGCAGAGTTCAAGTTTTCACATACAGGACTATCACCTTCTATGGTTCCGCTTTCCAGCGGATTCTGCTAACCGTCCCTCTGCTTATGTCGGCGCCCGCAACCCCGGAGAGCAAGCTCTCCGGTTTGGGCTTATCCGCTTTCGCTCGCCGCTACTTACGGAGTCTCGGTTGATTTCCTTTCCTGCAGGTACTAAGATGTTTCAGTTCCCTGCGTTCGCTCCATACGGCCTATGCATTCAGCCGTAAGTGACGGAATCTGGTTGCCCAGTTCCGCCAGGTTGCCCCATTCGGAGATCCCGGGATTAGCGGTTGCTCGGCACCTGCCCCGGGCTTATCGCAGCCTGCCACGTCCTTCATCGCCTCTCGACGCCTAGACATCCCCCATACACCCTTAGTAACTTGACCATATCAATCTTTGATTGAACAGGTTGGTCAAATCGCCTTAAGCGCTCATATCTCGATGGGTTTTGTCCCACGCATCTGCATATTAACTTGTCAAAGAACATATTCGTTCATGGTTCATCGATGAACTATAAAATCATAACACATTACTCAACTGGAGACGATCGGGCTCGAACCGACAACCTCCGGCTTGCAAAGCCGGCGCTCTCCCTGTTGAGCTACGTCCCCGGGACCACTACGTGGAAATACAAAACTCGAATATCGAAATCCCAAACAATATCAAAATTCAAATTTCCAAAATTCAAAACTTTGTTTTGAACATTTGAGTTTTGGTCATTCGAATTTATCTCGAATTTCGGATTTCCTTTAGAAGTGGGCCCGGGCTGATTCGAACAGCCGACCTCACGCTTATCAGGCGTGCGCTCTAACCAGCTGAGCTACGAGCCCATAGCAATTTTTGATTTCCGATTTTCAATTGACGATTTTAAGCAAGAAATCGCAAATTGGCAATCGTAAATCGACCATCCAACTGGGCTCGTTGGTTATACTATAAACTTAAAAAAGAGCAATAAAAAAACCGCTGCTTAAAACTGCCAGCGGTTTCAAGATGCAATAAGCACCTGTCTTTTAGCAGCTTAAAGCAAAAACACATAAATTATTAAGATTTTTCTCAAAATCCTCAATACCCTTTCCGTTGAGCGGCTACAAATATACCACCCTTTTATATTAAATTTTATTATGGTATCGACATATAGTCAACATTTTTTTAAGAATTTTTTTGTTTTTTTGCAATCCGTATTAACTACGCAAATTTTAAGATATTGTTCAAAAAAGCAGCCTAAAATCCAAATACTGGATTTTTTTCTGGAAAGTCCGACCAGATTAGCTATAATCGGCTCTCCAAAGCATGAAGATTAACCATCTCCGTGCCGGCGACGGCTAAACGGATGATACGGAGGACAGGTCAATGAAACGAATATTTTTTTCATATCTGGTTATCACTTCAATCTTAGCCCCAGCTTGCATCGCCGAGTTTCAAGTCAATACTCACACATCCAACGACCAGAAAAACGCAGCCATCGCTATGGACGCAGAAGGAAATTTTATAGTTGTATGGAGCAGTTACGGTCAGGATGGCAGTTCAAACGGCATTTTGGGGCAGCTTTTTGACCCGAACAGCACTCCTATTGGTGATGAATTCCAAATCAACACCACAACTTCCGGCAATCAGACAGAATCATCGGTTGCAATGGATGCTATGGGTAATTTTGTCGTCGCCTGGCAAGGCCCCGGTATAGACAAAGAAGACGTCTTTATCCAGAGGTTTGACCCCAACGGCCAGCCCATCGGAGATGAGCTCCAAGTCAATAACTATACTCAAGGCAAACAGCGATATCCAAAGGTTGCTATGAATATGGACGGAGCGTTTGCAGTCGTATGGGAAAGCGAAAAGCTAATCGCAGACAAAAACAGGCGGGTGGCATCATGTCAATTATTCGATGTAAACGGTTTGTTTGCTGGTGAGGAATTTGATGTTATCTCGCTGGCCGATTGCCGATACCCTGATGTTGCTATGGATCCGAACGGAAACTTCACCATCGTTTGGATGGAAGATAAAAGCAGCAATACAATAATGGCACAGCTATATAATGCTGATGGCACAGCTAAGGCCAAACCTTTCAAGGTAAGTACAATTAAGTTTAGCTCCCTCACTCGTCCATCAATTGCTATGGATAATAACGGGTATTTTGTGGTAACCTGGGATGGTAATCCTGATAAAGCCAAGCTGGACGATATTCACGCTCAGCTATTCGAGCCTAACGGCGCACCAATAGGCGAGCAGTTTATGGTTAATACAACCTTAGATGGGCCGCAACAATATCCGCAGGTAGCAATGAACAATGAGGGTCAATTTATTATTGTGTGGAACAGCCAAACCGGGACGCAGAGCAAAGAAAGAGACATATTCGGCCAGCTATATGACAGCTTGGGCAACCTCTTAGGTATCGAATTTCAAATCAATACATACATGAAAGGCGACCAGAGGTATTCGGACATCGCATTAAGCGATAATGGCATTTTTGTCGCTGTCTGGCAAAGTGATGGACAGGACGGCTCAGGCTATGGCATCTTCGGCGAAATACAATCAATAGTAGCCTTGGCAGACTTGAACCCTGATGACCTTATGAATCTCGATAGTTTTTGAAACCTGGCAAGCCAATTGAGACAATAGAATAATTTTTTTACAGCAGACTTGATTGACGATAACAGATAGATAGTCAGGATTTAGCCGCTTTCTGTCAACGGTGGCTTACAACTTCCTTAGTAGCGAATAGTGAATAGAAAGTAGTGAGCCATCGATCGTCGTCTCAAGTTCCACCCTTGCAGTGAGCAAGACAAATTCATATCGCACTAACGCTCTGGCTCAACGGTGACGCGATCGCGGCGGCCGGCGCATCCGTTTGTCCTGTGCTTTCTTTGTTTTGTCCACCAAGGGATTCCAGGGCGCACACTCCACCTGCTGGAGCATCTCTACCATCACATCCAAGTTGTAGTTGCATCGCTTGGCAAATTCGTCTCTATTGCGCCAGACTTCAAGTAGAATTTCATTCTTCATGTTCATCAAGCTCCATGATTTCAAATGGAGTACATATCTCCGGACAAACATAGCCCTCCAAGGCACATACCTCTCGACCGAATGGCTTTGTTGCTGGATTATCGATTGGCCGGCAATTCCAGGTCAGCAGATAATCGACTCTGTGCACGGTGGCGATAGCAATATGTAGAGCGTCAGCTTGGGCCTTTTGAGGTAACGCGCCTTCTCTTATCAAAGCTCGCGCAAGCTCCTTTGCCTTCTCCGTGGTCCTCAGTGATCGGATGCCCTTGAGTAAATCGAGCCGTCTCTTTGCTGTGCGTTTGTTACCCTGCCGGGATTCAGTAACCACAAGCGCCGACGTAACGACATTATACAACTTGCGGGAGCCTTCCCACCATTGGGTCGTAATCTGCTGACAGGCGGCAGTCATCAGGTCTGGGCTCGGCTTTGCTGCCATATAGCTTATAATCGATGTCTCGATGTAGATAGTTGCCTTGCGCTTCATATCATATAGTCTATCCGTGCGTTACTAATACGCAAAAAAAATATCTTGGCACACCCTGTTTTTTATAGTCTTTCCTCAATAGTCAATAGCAAATAGAAAATCGTAAATCGAAAATAGTAATTCCTGTCCCGAGCGTAGCCTAGGGAATTTAATCCGCCTTGCAGAAATCAAGAGAACCTTATGCCGAGCCACTGTTAAGCATAAGGCTCGAAGGATCCAACCGGTAAGTCACGATGACGAGCAGCCTCGATGATCTGGCGGGACAATCCTACTTACCTAAGCCGATATGAACGGGACAGAGAACACCGATTGCATATGCTTCGAGCAGTGCCCTTTTTCGATCGCTTCTGACCTTTAGGCACTGGTATTTAAATCCTTTGCGGAGTTTCCAGCCTGAGCCATTGAATTTCTTTTTCGTAAATGAAGAATTCCCATAAAGGTGGTTCTTTAGTCGTTGATAAAGTCCCTTTTTTCCTCTCAGCGTTCGCCCGACATGCATCACCTTCTTTCCTCGATAAATAATATAGACGCCATGTTGCTTTGGGGCTTCAAGTCGTTCACGAGTTTTGGGGAAAGTCCACTTTTTCTGTAGGCGCAACTCTTCAAAGAGTTGTTTCACCTTTTTTCTCTCATAATTCATCATTAATCTTTGCTTTGTTGCATGACTATGTATTATATGGTTTTCAGGTAAGGAACTTAGTTGATCTGTTTCCCGTATAAGACGCACTATTCAGCGGCTGTCAGGCGGCGGGTAAAGGTCCTGCAGCGACGAGTTTCCTGCGAACGGCGTCACAACTTCCAAATGACCTGCCGCAAAATTGTTATAGAGCAACACCTCTTGTCCAAAGCTCATATTCACTAAGATCTATGTCAGCATTCCATGAGATACCATAGCCTCCCGGATCAACATGTACTAAACGAAATAACGACTCATTTTTGAGCGCATCAAATTCAGGCCGGTCCATTAATTGCTGACAGTTATACCACTTTTCTATCCCGTTATCGAACAAAACTCGAAGACGCTGATTGGCCTCAGCCTGAACCCTCACGACCTTTGGTATCTTTTCCATTCCGATTACTCCAAACCGGGCAGTCTCTTAAATACTTGCGTGCTCCATATTTTGGTAAGCTCATCTTTGTATAAAGCTCCCCATTCGTGAACAAGCCGTTGTGCTCGCACCGGAAGGTCTCCTTCAATCATTTCCAGCGATTCGATCGCAAAAACTCCCACATGCTCACCATAGATTGCATGGAAATGCGGAAATACATTTTTATCACTATCCCATAAAAACGCGCGATCTCAGGCATTTATGGTTCTCCTAACCTTCGTAATCTCTGCTCTTATCAAAAATACAACAAATATTATATCCTTAATCCATAAAATTACAAAAGCATTTTTTTCAACTCCGATTTTGTTTTTCGACCTCAGTCTTAATCAGTTGCATTGCGTTTTCTAAAGGTCCGGGCAAGTGGGCACCTGCGGCCATTTTATGACCTCCGCCGCCGAACTTGGCGGCGATTTTACAAACATCAATAGCACCTTTGCTCCGCAAGGACAACTTGACTCGGCCGTCCTTCAATTCCACAAACAAAGCTGCTACCTCAACCGTACTTATCCGCTGGCATTCGTTGATTAAATCCTCGGTATCCTCATACGCAGCACCAGCTTGCTCAAAATCCTGCTGACGCAAGTATTGCGTTGCGAAACGTCCGTCAAAATGCAATTCCAACGAGCTGAGCATGATAGCCAAAAGCTTAAACCGCTGTGGCGAGAAATTTTGATACAGATGGTGATAGAGCGCGGTCGGATTTACGCCGGCTTCGATCAGCTCGGCACAGATTTGGAAAGTCCTACTATCGGTATTTTTAAACTGGAACCAGCCGGTATCGGTAGCTACCGCCACAAAGAGCGCTTGTGCGCTCTTTTCCGTTATAGGCCAGTTGGCATATTTCAACAAATCATAAACAATCAGGGCCGTCGCAGCAACTTCCGGTTCAACTAATTCGACTGTACCGAGGCCGTCAGCAGTCTCATGGTGGTCGATTACCAGAACAGGCTTATCCGTTTGCTTCAAATACTGCTCAAACTTCGACAGTTGGCTGTAGCTATTGGTATCGATAATTATAATCAAATCAAATTGGCCAAACCGTCCTTGCAGGAGCTCTTCGAGCTGTATATCGTGGCCCAGGACAGGGACTTTTTCAGCGAATAAAAACGCATACCATTCTGGCAGTGGCGATGGTAATATCAACTTTACCTTTTTGTCCAGAGCGATAAGCGCATCCTGCATCGCCACAACTGAGCCGCAGGCATCGCCGTCCGGCCTGATATGGGTCGTGAGCAAAATACTGCTGGATTTGCCAATTAACTCAACTGCTTTTTGAAAATCGCCACTATTCACCGCTGCGGTCCTTCTTTATCCCAGATTATACAGTAATTAGGTCTTTGTTGAATGCTCCAATTCTGCTTCTATTCTCTCGGCCAAAAATATCTTCAAAAGTGATTGATAGGGCACATCTCTTTTGTTGGCCAGTATTTTAAGGTTCATCAACATAGTTTCTGGCAAACGTATGGATATGGATTTCACGGAGGGCTTAAGATGTGGGAATGCAACTTTCTTAGCCTTGCTGACATCAAAATGATCCAGTGGCGAGTGCATCGCCCAGAATTGGCGCTCTTCGTCCTCATTCTTAAACCTGGGCTGACGTTTATTACTTTTCTCCATAAAATTTCCATCATTTTACCTTACCCCTCACTGACGTTCGGGGCTCTGCTGGCAACATATGCCATCACTTTACCTTGTTCATTCTTTACATATTTCACCGCAGAGACAAGCCTTTCCTTCGTCCAAATGTACTTTGTACTGCCATGCCGCGTCCAGTATTTCTTGGTTGTCG
>JBHIDV010000126.1:0-7429 GCA_046760285.1 Sedimentisphaerales bacterium | reverse complement strand
TTTCTCTGTGTCATCTGTGAAATCTGTGGCAAAGAAACAAAAACCCTGCCATAAAATGGCAGGGCTAAACGTCGATTGCGATTTCGTGTCAATCTGCGCTAATCCGTGGTTAATTTTTTTCTTTGCTGAATTTTTTTATCAACTCTATCATTTGAGCAGTTGCCTGCCTTATGCCGACAAAGACCGCCCTGGCTACGATACTGTGGCCGATATTGAACTCACAAAGACCCTTGATGCGGGCGACCGGGCCGATATTACGATATGTTAGGCCATGCCCTGCGTGGACGATTAGTTTCTTTTTGAGCGCAAAATCTTTGCCGGCCTCCAGCTCATTTAATCTTCTCCTGATAGCCTGCCTCGTCTTTGCATTCGCGTACATACCAGTATGCAGCTCAACAGCATCGCAGCCGGTCTCAGCAGATGCGCTTATCTGTGCCGGCTCAGGCACAATAAAGGTGCTCACCAGAATGCCTTTTCTGTGCATTCTTCTGACCACTTCAGCTAAGCGTGTTTTATACTTGACACAATCCAGGCCGCCTTCGGTGGTTAGCTCTGCTCTTTTTTCCGGCACTAAGGTTATCTGGTCCGGCTTAATCTGCTCAGCGATTTTAACAATCGGTTCAGCCATACACATTTCGAGATTTAATTTGCAGGCGACGGTTTCTTTTAGCAGCCTGACATCTCGGTCGTTTATGTGGCGTCTATCCTGGCGCAGGTGGATGGTTATTCCGTTTGCCCCCGCCAGTTCGCACTGGACCGCTGCCCAGACCGGGTCCGGCTCATCGGTCAGCCGAGCCTGCCTGACCGTGGCAACGTGGTCAATATTGACATTTAGCACCGCCATTGCTTTTGCCCTGAAGTCATTTTGCCGAATTATATCAGTGGTATTAAACTCCATCAAGCAAATTAACCGATAAAATAATGAACCGGAGAAGTTGTCCGGATGTTGTTAGATGATATGAGGGATTGGTTATGAAGCTAAACATGTTATTTTCGTCAACGGTTGTTCTGACTTGCGCGGTGCTTACGCTGGTTTCGTGCGAGAGCCTAACGGTCGGCTGGAAATCAGGCGGAAAGCACGGACACGGACCTCCGCCGCACGCTCCGGCACATGGATATCGCTACAAGCATCAGGGCGTGGAGCTTGTTTACGACTCAGGGCGGGGCGTCTATGTGGCTGTTGAATTTCCCCTCCATTTCTACTACAAGGGATCCTTTTACCGCTTCCGAAACTCTCAATGGGAAATCAGCACCAACATTAAAGGCCCATGGAAGGTTATAGCCGAAGAGCAGCTACCTGCTGGTCTTCGAGCCAAAGAAAAGGATAAATCGAAAGAGCATCCCGGTCGTGGCCTTGGCGCTCAAAAGAAGAAGTAGAGTTTGTTATTGGTGTGGAATCCGTGCTCACCGGAGGTTCGTTGCCCGTCGCCGTTCCGGTGACGGCTAAACTTTATACAATTCCATATCCTGCCCCGAAAATGGCAGCACCCATTGTGAGGATTTGTATTGCCAAAAAAGCACAAATAAGGAAATAGACCACTCGCACCAGCCACCGGCAAAATTCGACGAACAACCACTCAGCAGTTTCATCGGTATGATTAGAGAGGCGTTCAACAGTTTTGTCCAACTCACCTGTTTCTTCCCCAATTCGCCAGAGCTCCAGAAAATCTGCCGGCAGTTTGCGAGAGAATCCTTCACAAACCATCTTTCCAGTCTGCGCACTTTCAGCGCCGCCTTTGAGTAAGTCTGTCATAATAGCGTTACCTGTGGCATCGGAAGCTTTTTGCGCACATTGAGTAATCGGAATACCCGACTGGTAGAGAAGGTTGAATGTCCGACAGTACCGACTAAGTGCAAGCTGCCGGATAGCCTGACCTAAGCCAGGAATTCTCAGTATCAAAGCGTCCAAAAGTTTACGAAGCAGGCCCGTATTCGGCATAAAACGATAGATAGCTATGATCACTGCAATCGGTATGTAAAACATTGCTAATGTTGCTAATACCTGTAGGAAATAGGCGACCACTTTGAGCTGGCCCAGAACCAGACGCGGAAGTGGAAAAATCGGGGCAGCAATAGTAATTATTCCAGCAGGCAGTAATAATCCAGAGATGATAATATGCTTTAGTCGGTCGCAAAACTCGTACCATTGTGACAGCAGTTTCAAAGATTGGGGAAGATTGCCCGACAGTTCTGCCACTTCCACCAGCATCACATCCAGAGGCGCAAATACCCACGGGTATTTTCTCATGGTTTCAGCTAAGCCATTACCAGTCGAGGCGCCCTCGGCTAAGGCGGAAAAGGCGCTTCTCAGGTTTCCCTTTAAGCCCGCCGCAGTAGTATCGAGCGACCTGAGCAACGGCATACCAGCCTCAAGCATAACCGATAGGTTGTGATACGCAATCGCCAGTTTTTTTGTCATGCCCAACATTTAAAAGTTTACGCCGTGTACAAGTTTTTTAAACCAGGCTTTGGGATGTCATTCCGAGCGGAGTACCCCCCGCGTCTTCTTGTCGAAGACAAGAGCGGGGGTACAGAGCCGAGGAATCTATTTAAAAAACAGATTTCTCCACTCCGTTCACCGCCTTGGGCGGATTCACTTCGGTCGAAATGATAATTGCAAGGAAAATTTTGTATAAAACCAATAACCTGTACATCGCGTTAAAAGTTTGATTGTTCATAGTTCATCGACGAACTTCGATTTTATCGTTGTGGCGGTTTGCATCAAGTAAATTAGACGGTCAGCGCTCTATTGCTAAATTTAGTTTGGTGATTTTGTAAATCGGGTATAGAGTTGACAGGAATAATTATTATAATTATTAGCCGAAACCCCGCGTAAAACGCGGGGCTAAATATTTAAGAGCCTCTAACAAAATGAAATGGTCTTGCTCTGTACAGTCATTGAGATTGCTTCGCTTCGCTGGCAATGACATTCTATCATTGTCATTGCGAGGAGCGTAGCGACGAAGCAATCTCATTTTGTTAAAAGTTCTAAGTTTTACATGGTAAAAGAGTTAATTCTATGAAGTTGAGTTGGGCCAATCGGATAACGATCCTCAGGATTCTTCTGATAGCTCCATTTGTCAGTTGTATGCTCAAAATAAATGATGTTGAGCTTAGCACCGGCATGAGGGACGCAATTCGGTATGTTTCGTTTGGCATTTTTTTAGTGATGGCACTTAGCGACGCCCTCGACGGCTATCTGGCTCGTACAAAAAAACAGATTACCAGACTCGGTGCCTTTCTGGACCCGGTCGCCGATAAATTACTCATCACTTCTGCCTGCCTGCTGCTGGTCTCGCAGCGAGGACACGTTGAAGATTTCCTGCTGCCGCCGACGGTTGTCGTTTTGATAATCGGCAAAGACCTGTTTTTGCTAATCGGTTTTGTGACTGTTTATTTTATCACTTCGCAGTTTCTTATAGCTCCAGTATTAATTGGCAAGATTGCCAATGCTCTGCAATTGGTGATGGTAGGGGCAATTTTGATTGCTCCTGAGATTTCTGCCTATTTGCCTGGCTGGATATGGTTGTTGCGGGCTCTGTGGTGGTCCGCGGCAGGCACTGCAATTTTGGCAACCCTTATTTACATCCGCAATGGAAGCCGTTATATTGAACAGTACGAGCAAGGAGACGTATCTCGTTAGTGTGAAGTAAAATACGGATGGATATCAGGATACCAGGTTATCAGGTAGCGGGTATCAGGTTATCAGAATATCAGGTTAATTGTAATTGTCTCTGATATCCTGATGCCCTCGTATCCTGCACCCTGATGTCCTGATATTCTGATAACCACTATACAAATATGGCAATACAATTTAGCAAAATACCGGAAGTTTTGAAGGAGCTTCAGCAGGGCAAAATGATTGTTTTGGTTGATGCCGAAGACCGGGAGAACGAAGGTGACCTGGTTTGCGCCGCGGAGAAGGTGACACCGGAGATTATTAACTTCATGGCTAAGTTCGGTCGCGGCCTTATTTGTCTGCCATTGACAGCTGAAAAATGCGATTCGCTGGGCCTGTATCCACAGACCATTGAGAATACTGCCCGGTTTGAGACAGCTTTTACCGTCAGTATTGATGCAGCCGAGGGCATAACCACAGGTATTAGTGCTGCCGACCGAGCCAGAACAATTCAGACGGCAATTGCTGATGGTGCCAAGGCCAACGACCTTGTTCGTCCTGGCCATATATTTCCCCTACGTGCCAGGAACGGTGGAGTGCTGATTCGTGCAGGACAAACCGAAGGGGCAGTCGATTTGATGCGGTTGGCAGGTCTAAAGCCGGCTGGTGTCATCTGTGAAATTATGAACGAAGACGGCTCCATGGCACGAGTGCCGCAGCTTCTGGAATTCTGCGAAAAGCACGGCCTTAAAATCACTTCTATCGCCAAGCTCATAGAGTATCGGCTGCAGCGTGAAAGTCAAATCAAGCGGGTCGAATGTGTGAACTTGCCTACCGACTACGGCGAATTTAAGCTGATTGGCTATGAGAGCATAACTTCACCTGAGCCACATCTGGCACTGTGCAAAGGTGGTGTGGGTGAGCTTGATGAGAACGGCGAGCCTATCGAACATGATGAGCCGGTGCTGGTGAGAGTGCATTCGGAATGTATGACCGGCGACCTGTTTCATTCGCAGCGCTGTGAATGCGGTTATCAATTAATAAATGCCATGAAAATGATTGAAGAGGCCGGCAAAGGGGCCTTAATTTATCTCAGACAAGAGGGCAGAGGCATCGGACTTACTAATAAATTGCGTGCTTATAAACTTCAGGAGCAGGGACTTGACACCGTTGCTGCCAATCTGCGGTTGGGCTTTCTGCCTGATAGGCGGGATTATGGAATTGGCGCTCAAATCTGTCGCGATTTGGGCCTAAGAAAAATACGAATACTAACTAATAATCCTAAGAAAATAAGTCGGCTGGAGGTTTATGGCATAAAGATTGTCGAGCAGATACCGCTGAGGGCACAACCGAGCAAGCACAACATTGACTATTTGCGAGCGAAAAAGTACCATCTTGGCCACATGCTGGATGAGGATTTATAGTTTATGAAAGCAATTGCTGTACTATTGCACATATTTTTCTTTATGTCTGTTTTGGGCCAAGCCGGCTGTGAGCCGCCATCGGCCGACGATTCCATACGGACCGAACCTCCACCCAAAGCTAACAGCGATTTTGATGTTTCTATCTATGCCCCTTATGCTCCGGTTAAAATTGATATTATGCCTTTGACTGAGTTTGTGAGCATCGATAATGTGGAGGGGACATCAGAGATAAATGTTTACGTAAGTTTGTTAGATTCATTTGGTTCTCAGAAAAAATCGCCCGGAGTATTTCGTTTTGAGATGTATGAATACGTTCAGCGTTCAGCCGAACCGAAGGGAGAAAGAGTTGCTATTTGGCCGGACCTCGACTTAACTAATGTGGTCGCAAATAACAAGTACTGGCGGGACTTTTTGAGAGCTTACCAGTTTAATTTGCCTTTCGAGCCGGCCAGCAACCACAGCTACATCTTGCAAGTGACATTCTTGTGCCCCACCGGCAAACGACTTTCAACGGAGCTCGCCCTTAGACATACAAAATGACATCTTCGGGCAACTGTACAACAGCGTTAACTGCGCTCTATATTTGTCTATCAGAGCAAATTCTCTTGACCAGAAAAGGTTAATCTGCGAACATATCCTGCCGAAACACCGCATAAGGGTTCCCAAACGCGGGTCATTAGCCTCCGCACTCCCGGCAGGGATGGCTTACGCCACTGTGGCGGGGCTGGCCTCGGCCACAGGTGCTGAGGCTAAGGGCGGTTTTACCGCAGGTTCTTGGCGGCGAACGACCCTTATTTTTATGGGAACTTTCTGGGCTAATATCGGTCTAATTAAGGAAGAAAGCCTTGCGCTCAGAAATGGCAAATATTGATATTGCCGACACTATGCTGGTTGACAGGTGCAGGCGAGGCGATTCTGCCGCCATGGAAAGGCTCATCCTGAAATATCAGAATCGCATCTACAACGTTATATTAAAAATCTGTGCAAATCCCGATGATGCTGCGGAACTTACGCAGGAAACATTTGTCAAAATAATAGACAATATTGATAAGTTCGAGAGCAAAAGCAGTTTTTATACCTGGGCCTTTAGAATAGCTGTTAATCTGACCTTGAATTACTGTCAACAAAATGCCAAACTTAAGTTTAAGAGCCTGAATGCCGATGATTACGAACATAGCACTAACACCACACAGGCGTTGAAGGAATTCTTGAGCGATGATAGCTCACCTGACCCAGCCATGGTGGCTCAAAATAAGGAATTATGTGAAATCGCCATTCGGTCATTGATGAAATTGGATGATGCACAAAGAGCAGTAATTGTCTTGCGGGATATCGAAGGCATGAATTACGCTCAGATTGCAAATGTGTTACAGATTAAGTCAGGCACGGTCAGAAGCCGATTGAGCAGAGCCAGAAACAGACTCAGAGAAATTTTGGAGGCTATTTTGCAATGAACCGGTCAGAACCTAATATCGATGAATTGCTGAACAGCTTCATAGATGGAGAGCTGACGGCCAGCCAGCAGAGTGAGGTTGAACGGCTGATAGCAGATGATGCACAAATTGCACGACGCTTGCAGCAGCTTCAAAAGACTAAAATGCTGGTTAGCTCTTTACCTCGTGCCCAGGCTCCGGGCCAAATAACCGAGCAGGTGAAAGCTCGCTCACCTGCAAGACAACTTCTGGCGCAGCAGACAGTTTTTTCTAAGCGCGAAGGGGCCAGACAATTGCTGGTTCGCAGAGTCTTGGCTGCCGCCGCCATGATTGCCCTGGTGGCTATTTCGGCAGGAGTAATTTATACGATTGTTGCCCCTGAAGCCGTCTCTGAGAGGCCGGCTGAAAGAGCAGTGACGGTAAGAGAAATGCCAAGTTTAGCTGCTGAGGCTGGATTTAGTGGCAGACTTGAATTGAAGACGTCCGCCCTGCTCGCAGTGGATGGATTTATTAATAGGGTCATTGACGAAAACGGCCTTTCAGATTCCGTTAGTAGCCAGCGCCAGCCCGGACAAAGTCTATATTCACTTACCTGCAGCCGGCAGAGCCTAAATCTACTGTTAGCTGATTTGCAAAGTATCTGGCAGAAGTGCGATTCGGCAAGATTATTCGTAGATACCGAAGAGTTTGGCGAGCCGGTAACAATTGATGCAATTACTGCTGAACAGATTGCTGAAATTATCAATCAGGATGGTCTGGAGAGGTCGATAGAGGTGGCAAAGGATTTTGCGGTATTAAATAAGATGGCTGAGCTTATGCCGGGCAAGCAAATTGCAACTGCTATTGATGATAAAAAGGTCGATTTGATAACCTTGCCCAAGCCGGTCTTTACGGAGTACCCGAGAAAGACCACCAAAGAACCCCGCCAGCCCAAGGAGGTAAATCTAACGCTG
>JBHIDV010000125.1:0-7435 GCA_046760285.1 Sedimentisphaerales bacterium | reverse complement strand
GAATTCACTGCCACGGCAGAATCCGTGCTATTCTTGACTACATTGTGCAGATGGGAGCAGCTGCAATTGACCCTATTGAACCGCCACCACATGGTGATGTCGAACTTTCGTATGTGCGGCGTAAGTACGGTAACGACCTGGTCCTTTTTGGAAACCTGGAGCTGGCTGATATAGAAAACGCCGAATCTGCCGAGTTTGAAAAGGTCGTCAGAAAGGCTCTGGTAGACGGAACGAGCGGCCAAGGCAGAGGCTTTGTCCTGATGCCATCATCAGCGCCAAACGGCCGGAAAATCACGCCCAGGATAATGGCAAATTATGAGACGATGGTTCGACTGGCTGCTAACTGGTAGGGTGGGCATAGCCCACCTTTTTTTGGTGTGCGGTGCACACCCTACCGGGGCATGGCATCAAAGACCAGCACTTCAAAAGGCTTTAGCTCAAACGTGTGTTCTTTGCCTGCCGATAGCACTATCGCCGCTTTGCTTGCATCCTTCTTCCAAGGGCTCGACAAGGAGTATTTTTTGGCTGCGTCCTTTGGTAGCTCGAAGACCTTGCCTATATCTATCGTGACCTTGCCCGGCTTGTCTTTGGGGTTACGTAGCGACAGGATGCCTTTTCGTTTAGACCATGACGCCCAGCCGTAAACTTGCCCTTTGGCGGGGTCGCCCCCTACCCAGTGTGTATCGACCAGCACATCCGCGTTATCGCGGGACCATTTTGCTGCCTCAGCCAATGCGTCCCAGGCCTGTGAGTTCATTAAAGACGGAGTGATATAAAGCTCCTGACAGTTGGTTCCGCTGGCGAAAAATGCGTGAATATCCTCAACCAAGCCGTCAACCTCATTCGCAAGTCCATGATGGGCAAACATAATACCCTGTGTCATAAGTGAATTGAGTGGATACAAGGGTGCGCGGCCGACCACATTATGGTAGGTTTCCTTATCGCGGTAGGTGATCTGCTGCTGTCTTTTGGAGCCCCAGCCGTGCGTGCCCCAGTCTCTGCCTGAACGCCATACCGAGTCGCCGTACCATAGCCAGAAAGGCGATGCCCACATGCCTGAGGTAATGTTGACGAACACGTCAGGTTTGACCTGGCGCAGCTCACCGATAAGTCGCATCAGAGCTTGCATATCGTCGACAAATTCAGCGGCCACCCCGGTTGGTCTGCCTGTTGTACCGATACCGTCAAACTTGAAGTAGTTCAATCCATACTGACGGAGCATGTTGATACATACATCGCGAAACCGGGCATAATACTTGTCGCCAGCCAGTGAAAAACCGCTTTTGTTTGTCTCGAAACCCTGCTGTCGGCCATATTTGAGCCTTTCTTGTTTCGCCTTTCCATAACCACCGAACGGAGAAAGCCAGGCCCCCAAAGCTGAATCGTACCTTTCCGCTACCTTCTGCAGCGGCCAAAACCCGTGCGGCAAATCCTTATGAAAGCGCCACAGCGAGGCAGGGTCATCCCACCCATCGTCCAGGGCGAACGAATCCATTACTACCTTTCGCCGCTCTACCAGTTCTATCCCAAAAAGTTCGATCACTTCCTGAGCTTCCTGCTGGCGTATTTTCTCAGCGCCATAGCCAATGTCATACCAACTGTTGTAATGCAGGAACGGCCTGTATGGCTGCGCTCGCTCGCGTTCGATGTAATACAGAAACCCCCGGCGGAGCTGCCCTTGCGGAACGACGCCGATAACAGAACTCTGCACGAGTCGTTTGCCCGGCTTTAGTAGACGGCTGTTACGCAGACTGCAACGGAAGCGATGCACGTCTTGCTGTAGTATTTGGCTCTTTACCAGCGGATGTTCATACGCGAAAAACATATTGCCCGCAACCACAGGCGAGCCGTCCACAGTGCCCATCACTTTAACATGTGGCGCTGCCAGCTCCAGCAGTACTATTTCTTTTACCTTGATTGGTTCATTGTTTGCCATAAAGACCAACTGTTGCCGCACATAATTCGAGCCATCGCGCAAAATCGCCCTCCATTGAACCTGGAGGCTATCATCTGAAGATGTCAGCACTACAGCAATCTGTTTTCCGCCGAACTGCTCTGCCAGCGGCCGACTGGATCGGGGGCCAGAGATGTCGTTTGGCTCGGCGCTCTTTAAGTTAGGCCCGCCGGTAATCTCTAAATCTGAAGCCGCTACTGTTCGCTCATCGTCCAGAATGAGCTCAAAGCATTCAACCTGTTGTAATTGGAGCGTGTTTGAAGTCAGTTTATTGCTCATATGCTTAGGCCTCAGTCGCCCGTCGGAAACATCCCAGGTGCATGAAAGCACGTTATTTTCCAGGACGAGTTCAGCTTTACTTATCCTACCGGCAGCAGCACCTGGCGCAGGACCGGGGAACTCAAATCCTGGTCTTGCACTTGTATAATTGGCAAAAAGCACAATGATTAGGATCGCAGTATTTATGAACCCGGATTTTTTTGTCTTTTCGATCATCAATCTTTTTCCCGTTGAGATTCTATAAATGTTATGACAGCGATTTCATATATACTGACTTGGGGCACAGTGAATTCCACGCGGCCACATTGAGCTTTAAAGGGTAATTCGACATCACGTTCTCGTTCTGGGCTTGCGAGTATCACTGTCTTAGCATGGCATCCGGCAGGCAAACGCATACTAACTGAGATATTTCTTATGGGGTCGTCCTCTCGATAGTTGACCAGATGCACCAAGCGCCTGCTGATTTGTTCAGTCAGCTCTGTACAAAGCCCCGGCTTCGCCTGGACAGATAAAGTAAGCTCGTTATCGCAAGCTTCTTGAATTGCGCCCAAAATATCGCCTTTTTCTGGAATCTGGACTATTTGGGACTCTGGCAGATGAGCGAATGCGGGTTCCGCACGGGCTTGCATCCACTCATCATAGGTTGCAACCGGCCCGATTACGCACACCCGGCCACCGGAGTTGACGTACTGTTCAATCTGTTTGATATGCTTCTCGGACAGAGCAACACAGCCAGCAAGAACAAGCACGCGGTAGCGTCTCAGGTCATCGAGGTGTTGATTGTAAACTATCTGGAAACAGACATTGTTGTCGATGAGAGTCTGTTCGACTTGATAAGTGAGCTTGGCATATTTTGGATCAGCAAACACCTGCGACGGAAAGCTGCGCAGAACAGCTACATCGGCAACGACACAAGCTCCGCGAAATAGGTCGCGACGCGAGTGAAAGAACCGAATAAATGGTGCAAGTGCAGCAGAAACAGCATCTTTTGAGCCAGGCCTGGCGACGATTTTGCCGTATTCAAACCAGCAGATGCATCCAAGACAATCGCGATTAAATGCCATAGATTCAGCCATTGCAAGTGGAGTAGTTGTGTAAGTAAATGCTATATTGTTCATACGCCGGGCCACCTTGTATGTACGGATGCGGCTGTATTGCTTTCCGTTATGGTATCCGGGTTGTCTGCTCTCGTCCCAGAAGGCCTCGCCGCCCTGGAGCAGCCGACCATGGTCTACGGGTGGCCTAATACGGTTTCTTGGGCCGCCAGGGTTGCACTCAATAAGAATGTCCTGGCGAAGTGTACGGGCATAGCGGCTCATTTCATAATAGGAATCTGCAAGTGATTGGCAGGAAAAATCAAGCCAAGCTCGGCGCAGCAGGCTGTCCGCCGGCCCCGTCATTGCCGGCTGCACGACATCCAGATGATCGACACCTGCTTTCTTGAGTTGCTCGGATGTGAACGTGTCACGCAGGTATTGATGGAACCGCTGACTAGAATTGATGTCACGGCCCGGACCGACACTGTAGTTATCGAAGTGAAGAAGGTCCGCCTTAATCTCATTGACGGCGAAAGAAACGATCTTTCGATAAAAAGCCTGAGCATCGGGATGGTTTCGATTCCAATAGTAGCGGTAAGTTGCGCTACCGTAGGTCCGAGGCTTGCCATTCTTATCGAGTAGAACCCAGTCTCTGGCCTGGGGGACTTCTTTAAATAGCGGTTCCCAAAGAAAAGCGCCGCTGTAATTATAAACGCCCACGCGCAGGCCAGCATCATGGCAAAGTCTTGCAAACTTAACTGCATCGGCCATGCTCTGGCGTTCTGCTGCCAGTCCAGCACCTTTATAGCAGTGCATCATGACAAAGTTGACGCCAAGCTCCTTTAGCTGAGCAATCATCTCGCCACTATGCTCACGTAGATAGGCATTATGCTGTTCAGTTGTAGGTGTGTAGCCATTAGAACCGTCACGGCGAACTCGGAACAGCAACGGTTCCCAACTTCCAGCCATCACAATTCCGTCACGCTGCAGCCAAGCCGGACGTTGCCCGAAAGGCAAGGTCAGCGGCTCAGCGTGAACCAGACAAGCAAGACGGACCCCGCAAAGCGGCAGCCCAAGACATAACTGCAGCAAGATTACCAGCTTGCTCGACATAAAGGCCCTGTTGCGAATAAACTGTGCTGGGATTTCTCTATGTCTGTTCTTCATAATCTTTCTCTAAGCACATGCCACTAAGGCACCAAGACACGAAGTCTAATTTTTAATTATTTCTGAACTTCTTTGTGCCTTAGTGTCTTCGTGGCTGGATTCGGTTCATTTATTAGTTCAAATTTCAGTGGTTCCATTGGATTTATCGTAAGAGTTTATGCCAAAAAAGCAATAGGCCTTTGAAGTTTTAGACTCTAAGGAATATTTTGCGCCGATACAAAAACCACAAAAACAGCCATTTGACCGTCAGAGCAGCTAACGGCAAAATAAGCTGCTTTAGGGGCTCAACATATTGAATAATGCCGATGACGAAAAGCTCGGCGATTGCGGTGAACTCGACAATGCTTTGCAGGACGTATATAGTAATGGGATTTGCACCGATGACGATAAAGAAAAACGCCCACTTCTTATAACCTCTGACATCAATCAGCCAGTAGAACAAAGTTAGAAGCAACAGACTAAGACCTGCCGTAAATAAGACCATCGAACTGGTCCAGAGAAGCCTGATAATAGGAAAGACCTGCCCCCAAGCATATCCTATGAACAGGCTAATCAGACCGGCCAGTGCCAGTCCTGCTACCTTATGATTACCCGGCCGGTTCGAGCGTAGCCAATGGCCAGTCAACACCCCCAAAAGCGCCGTCGAAACCGATACCAGTGTAGGGAGAATTCCATTGCTGTCGCCGTATCCATAAAAATCTTCGCTAATCTTGCCCGGAAGAAGCTGCTGGTCAATATAAGCCGGCAGGCATCCGGCCGGTGTGATAACGCCGGCGCCATGACCGGGGACCGGAACCAGTGTTAACGCTGCCCAGTATAGAAGCAAGATCGCAGCGGTGACTATTGCCTGTGTCTGCCATTTCGTGTGCATCACCAGAAGCGCAGCGAAAAAGTAGCATACTCCTATCCGGTGCAGGACCCCCACCCAGTCCATCTCGGGCCAATTAAAGTGCAGTCCACCACTTCCGATCAGCACCCCTAACAAATACAGCACTGCTGTCCGCTTGACGATGTGGAGGTGAATACGCCGGCGGCTTTGTCCTTGCTCGAGGCGCTTGAAAATGGAAAACGGCACCACCGCCCCCATAACAAAGATAAATAGCGGCATAATCAAATCTTGAAAATGGAACCCCAACCACTTGACATGCTTGAGCTGCCTGCCCATAAACGCCGTCACCGGATGATTGAATATTTGACCCAGATTTCTAAAGACTATCCCGCCACCAATAATCCAGAACATAGTAAATCCCCGCAGGGCGTCAATTGACATTATCCGGGCTTTAGGTAAACGTTGAGGTTCATCGTTCGACATGGCTGTCTTAGTCCTTTAGAAAATCAATAATCACTTGTTCGGATTACCCTTAGCCACCTGCTCAGGGCGGCAGGCACCCCCGCTGTTTCGTTTCGCCAAGCCCCTCGTCCCTCGTCTCTCGTCCCTCGTCCCTCGGGACCCGATGGACGATGGAGGATGGAGGATGGACGACCGGTAAGATGGAGGATGAAGATGTCAGCACTACAGCGAACTGTTTTCCGCGGAACTTCTCTGCCAGCGGCCGACTGGAGCGGGGGCAACCAAGCCGGACGTTGATTTAGTGGGAGGGTTAATACCTCAGCTCCTGCGAGACCCCAAAGGCACAGTAGCAGAAAGATGGTTTGTTTCAGAGCTACGGCGAATACATTTGTTTTCTTCATGTTCGGCTCACATTAAGATAGACTTTTTACAAAGTCTGTTAAGGCATAAATATTATTAATGTTATAATGGGGTTCAAGGTGGTATACATATTCCAGGTTGCCACCGTCATTTTCCTCGACAATTCGTTTGGCCCAGCGCAATATCGCAGCGGTGCTTTCTGCGGACATGTCGTCTGGCAGGGCAGCAACACTTATCGACATTTCTTTGCCGAATATTTCTCGCACTTTCTTGATCGACGTGTCACCACCGAGGTCTAAGCAATGCAGATTCGCTATCTTGGAAAATGCTTCCAGATGGTTGGTGCTGGGGCCACACGAATGTAAACGAATAGGGCCGAGCTGGTGTCCTATTTTTGATGTTGTCGGAACGACAAAATCTTCGATCAGCTCTGGGCTGACTATACAAGCTGAACATTCGCCCACATGTATGCTGGTTATGGGCAAGTTGGCTATTTGTGAAAAGTGCTGACAAAGAACAATGAATGCGTCTGCGATCCATTGCATAATTTCCAGGCACCCCCGCGTCTTCCTGTCCTGCTGCCTCGACTTGCCCCTGCGTCTTCCTGGCGAAAGACAGGAGCAGGGGCAGAGGCAGGCGGAAGACAGGAGCGGGGGTGGTTTGGTCGGGGACCCCGCTCCGCGGGAACCCAGCATATCTATAAAGAAAGTTTCACCAAAAAATTTCTGAGCAGACGTCATCGCTCCGTGTATAGTGGCTCGGCCGGATACGTCCCAGAAGAACGGTGGAATGGCACGAAGTTGTCTGTGCGGGTCGCTTTGCACCTGGCGAATCTGCTCATCAAAAAGCTTGATGAGCTTATGGTTCAGCAGAGTCTCCGGTGGAGGAAGATCGGCAAGGTTCTTTCCCACAAGACAGCCAGGCGTGATATCGGCATCATAGTTGTCGTGGGGTATAAAATCAGCGCCCAGCAATATTCCAAGAATCAAGTTTGGCTGAATGCCTCCGATCTGAATCTGGTCTTTGTCCCAATAATCGATCTGTCCCAGATTAGATTCCGAATAGAAAAGTCGCATGTTGGGGAAGTGTTCTGCGGCATACTCATTACACTTACAGTCAACGACATAGCGTTTCTCAGGGTCAAAATAGTAGTCGCGATCAAACGCTACGCCTAGCGCTTTTGCCATCCATGCTTTTGAAAGTGTTCCTGAGATGGTAATCATCACATGTCATCCAATTCGCTTATAGCCACAGGTCTTCCCGATTCCGCGGAGAGGTCTGCTGCAAAGCAGACAGCTTGTGTTCGGGCCGCATCATCTAAGTCTGGATACGGTCGTTTATCTTCGA
>JBHIDV010000124.1:0-7519 GCA_046760285.1 Sedimentisphaerales bacterium | reverse complement strand
GCAAAGCGAGGTCCCTCGCTCAGGGCAGGTTTGGAAGCTAAGTATTTGGATAATGTATGTTTGATTTAGACCTAATCGGATGGATTGTTATTGCATTATGTGCGGTTATGGTGGGAATTGCCAAGACCGGAATTCCGGGTGTTGGAATTCTGGTGGTGCCTTTAATGGCCAGTGTTCTGCCTACCCGCAGTTCGGTGGGAGTGCTGCTTGGCATTCTGATACTGGCGGATTTATTTGCGGCAGGATATTATCGACATAACGCTCAATGGCGACACCTATCACGTCTGCTTCCCATTGCTTTTGTGGGCATTGTGGTTGGATACTTTGGCTTAAGAGCGGTTAGTGACGAGCAGCTTAAGCCGATAATCGCAATGATAGTCCTGGTAATGTTGGGCTTTAATTATTGGCGTTCGGAAGTTAACAGCCAGCAAGCACCGGTCCCAACACAATGGTGGTTTGCAGCGGGACTTGGTTTCCTGGCTGGCGTTACAACGATGATGGCCAACGCGGCTGGACCCATAATGATTATTTATCTGCTGGCTATGAGGTTGCCCAAAATCGAATTTGTAGGGACCAGCGCGTGGTTCTTTCTTGTCGTTAACTGGCTAAAGGTGCCATTTATTGCGAGCTTGGAATTGATGACAGTGGAGTCCTTAAAACTTAATTTAATGATGTTGCCATTTATTACAATTGGGGCGATTACGGGGATTTTGGTTCTGAAGCGAATTCCGCAAAAGGCATTTAATATCGTTGTGCAGATTTTAGCGGCGGTTGTGGCCATAAAACTTTTGTTTTAATGAGGCCTTTTTTTAATAAGCCAGGCAGTTGGTCAATGTCCAGATTGCTGCTATTGAGATGTTTTGATAAGATTATCAACAATGACAGATGCAGATACAAAATCCCGCAGTAAACTCGATTTATCAATGCCGGTTCAATATCTAAAGGGTGTAGGGCCGGTTAGAGCTAAGGCCTTTGCTCAATTGGGCGTGCATACCGTGGCAGACTTATTGGAGTATTTCCCGCGGAACTGGAATTTTGCGCCTGAAGCAGCCAAGATAGGTCAGATTCGGCCTGGTCAGACTGCTACCATCGTTGGTCTGGTCGAGTCAATAGACTACCAAAACTATCGCCAGCCACCACTATTTGAAGCTATACTTAGCGACGAAACCGGGGTTTGCAGAATCGTTTGGTTTCATGGCGGATACCTTCGTAGCAAGCTAAAGCCTGGTCAGCTAATAACAGCCTGCGGCAAAGTAGCGTTATATAAGCATCAGTTGCAGATTACTAATCCGAAATTTTTGATACTTGATGGTAAAAATTTAAGCGCCTCTGAGTATTTTAGCGGCGGTGTATATCCTGCAAGTAGTCAATTGACAAGTCGTCAAATCAAAAGAATAATTGCACCTTTGCTCGATAATTTGACCGAGCTTGTCCCTGAGTTCTATGACCGAAACTTTCTAAAAGAAGCAAATTTGATTAAAAGATGTGATGCCTTCGCCTGGATACACATGCCACTAGATGAGGAAAAACTGGCTAAGGCAAAGCGCAGGTTAAAATACGATGAATTATTCTTGATGCAGTTAGGATTGGCGCTTCGGCGATACAACAAGCAGCATTTTTCGAAGGCCTCTCCCTGTATTTGCAGCGATGAAATCGACCGCCGAATCAGAAAGCGTTTTCCATTTTTGCTCACAGAAGACCAAAACGCTTGCATCGCTGAAATTGTTGCAGATATGGCCAAGGCCAGCCCAATGAATCGACTTTTGCAGGGTGATGTAGGAGCGGGCAAAACAGTGGTAGCACTTTATGCAGCTTTGTTGGCTGTTGCTAACAAGACACAAGTGGCGATTATGGCGCCTACCGAAATTTTGGCTGGCCAGCATTTTTTAAGCATGGAGAGGTACTTAAAAAACAGCAGAGTAAAAAGAGTCCTGCTAACACGAGGATTGACCGGCAAAAAAAGGACGCAGCTTCTGGACCAGATAAAACATGGTGCAATCGATATCGTCGTGGGAACGGTGGCATTACTACAGGAAGATGTAGAATTTGCCAGGCTCGGGCTGGTGGTGATTGACGAGCAGCATAAATTCGGTGTACATCAGCGAGCAAAGCTACTAAATGTGTCTCCACATTATCTTGTTATGACAGCCACGCCTATTCCCCGAACGCTGGCGATGACCGCCTTCGGCGATTTGGATGTTTCGGTTATCAGACACTGCCCGCCTGGCAGGGGCGACGTCATTACACGTTGGGTCGATTGGCGCGACCGCCAGAAGGCATATCAGTTTATCCGTGAGCGTCTAAGGGCGAAGAAACAAGCGTACTTTGTTTATCCACGGATTGTTTCGCTGGCCGAAAACGGCGACATCAAAGCAGCTACTGATGGATGGAAAAAACTATCGGCGGAAGTTTTCCCGGAATTTACAGTTGAGCTTTTGCACGGCCAGATGCCCTCTGCAAAGAAGCATCAAATTATGGAGCGGTTCAGGAAAGGTAAAATTGATGTTTTGGTTTCTACCATAGTGATAGAGGTAGGGGTGGATGTTCCGAACGCCACAATAATGGTTATAGAAGGAGCAGACAGATTCGGCCTGGCGCAGTTACATCAATTGAGAGGGCGGATTGGAAGAGGCCCAGCCAAATCATATTGTCTTCTATTTGCCGAGACCGACAGTGAAGTAGCTAAAAGCAGGCTCGAGATAATGACCAGATGCAACGATGGATTTGAGATAGCGGAGCAGGATTTACGGCTGCGCGGGCCGGGCGAACTGTTCAGCACCCGGCAGCATGGATTGCCGGATTTGAAAATTGCAAATATCGTTGATGACTTTGATTTGTTGGTTATGGCCAGGAAAAATGCTTTCAAGCTGGTGTCCCAGGACCCGATGTTAACAAAGGCTGAGCACAAAAATATTCGCCAAGCCTTGTTGGCCCAGTTCGGCGATACGTTAGGCCTGGCTGATGTTGCTTGAGACTGCTGTGGCCTAAAAAGCGGATTAGCGAATTAGTTACTACCCCCGAACAAATCGGGGGCAACTAATTCACCAATTCGCTATTTCTTCGTTGCCGAGTTGTCAATTGACAATAGTTAGCTGACCACTGATAATTGTTTTATGAAGATAGCCTACAAAAACGAACGGCTGGAGAAAGTCCTAATCGGCATCAAAGCTGTAGCCTCGGCGATGGTGGTGGCGTCCTTTGTTATAATGTTCGGCTTTGATGAGCCGTTGCTTCCAGTGCGGGTGCTTTTCAAGGTCCAGATAGGACTGTTGTGCATCTTTATTGCTGGCAAGATTGTTCGTCTTGCAAATGCTAAATCGACAAAAGAGTTTTTGCTTACCAACTGGTTTGAAATACCACTTCTTGTTGCGTTGGGGGTAATTATTTTCGGGTCAAATCGATGGTTTGGTCAGACCGAGCCGAGCAGGGTCAGGCATTTAGCGGTAGGGATTTACCTTATAATCGAGGTGGTCACTAAGATATGCATTACCTCTGTATCTTTAGCGGCCTCCGGAAAAAACCCCACTCGAACCCTGATTGCCAGTTTTCTGGTGCTAATAGTTACAGGCGCAGGCTTGCTTATGCTGCCGAGGGCCTCCACAAACCAAAGAGCTGGTCTTGTCGACGCCTTGTTTACTGCCACCAGCGCCACCTGCGTTACCGGGCTTATAGTAAGAGACACCGGCCGTGACTTTAGCCTGATGGGACAAATAATAATTCTGGTGCTTATCCAACTTGGCGGTTTGGGCATAGTAGTTTTCGGCGCGGTATTTGCCTTGCTGTTGGGACAAGCGCTGAGCCTGCGCGAGACGGTGGCGATGCAGGACCTGCTCAGCGCCCGTACACTTGGTCAAATAGGCAATATGATATTTTTTATCTTTGTCGGCACGTTACTTATTGAAGCTATCGGCGCGGCCTGTATGTTCGAGATGTGGGACGATGTGCCCGATTGGACCGGTGACATACAGCAGCAGTGGTTCTGCAGTATTTTTCACTCTATCAGCGCTTTTTGCAATGCAGGCTTTAGTTTATTCAGCGACAGTTTCATCCGCTACAGCAAAAACTGGTGCGTTTATGCGGTGGTTTGTCCACTAATTATCTTAGGTGGACTTGGTTTTGGTGTGCTTTACAATCTGGTCAACATCGTTTCCGATAGAGTGAGGCGATTCTTCAAAAGATTGTTCCATAAACAGTACAGGATTTCAATGGAAGTGCCGAAAAGGATGCGGCTACAGACCAAAATTGTTCTTAGCGTAAGTGCCTGTTTAATAATTTTGGGGATGCTGGCTATCATTTTGTTCGAGCGTTACGCCAGCCAAAGCAGCTCTGCCGGAAATACCGGCATCCTGGAGGGCTTGTTTCAGTCGATTACTGCCAGGACAGCCGGATTTAACACAGTTGATATTAAAGCTTTATCTTCTTCAAGTAAATTTATCCTGATTTTGCTTATGTTCGTTGGAGGCTCACCCGGCTCCACCGCCGGTGGAATCAAGACGGTGACATTGGCAGTAGTAATAATGAGTGTTATAGCAGCTCTGCGAAAACGCGAGGAAGTGGAGATTTTTAAACGCTCGGTTCGGATAGTTGTAGTGGGCAGAGCAATTACTGTTACGCTGCTTTTCGTTTTCGTTCTGTTTGGCGCGACACTGGCGTTAAGTATGACCGAGAATGCAAATGGCTTTACTTTGTCGGACATTATGTTCGAGGCTGGTTCTGCACTGGGAACGGTGGGTCTGACAACCGGTATAACGCCCTCTTTGACAGATGCAGGCAAATTGATTATCATTGCGGTAATGCTAATCGGTAGACTTGGCCCGTTGACATTACTTGCGGCGCTGACTTTTAATTTAAAACCAACTCAATATAGTTATCCGGAAGAGCCGATAATTGTCGGCTAATGTCGTTCTGCGTCGTGCGTATTGCGTATCGCGTAAAAAATAACTCTATGCGTATCACGCAATACGCGATACGATATACGAAATACGAGGAACAAATTATGAAGCGGTTTGCTGTAATAGGATTAGGGCGGTTCGGGCAGAAGCTGGCTATCGGCCTGGCAATGAGCGGGGCCGAGGTTATCGCGATCGATAAAAACCGAGATGAGATAGAGCTGATTCGCGATCAGGTAAGTCACGCCGTTCGGCTCGACAGCACCGATGAAGAAGCACTAAAAGCACAGGGCGTGGACAAGGCGGATGTAGCCATTATTGGTATGGGACAGGAAAACTTCGAGTCAGCGATACTAACGGTGGTGAACCTGCGGCAAATGGGGGTAAAGCAGATATATGCCAGAGCAGAAAGTCTGATTGCGGGTGAAGTTTTATCCAAGGTAGGCGCCACCGATGTTATCTATCCTGAAATCGAATCTGCTCAAAGATGGGCGTACAAACTTATCGCCCCGCAGATTGGGGAAAAGATAGATTTCGCACCAGGTTATAGTTTGGCCCGGATAAAGGCACCGGCCAGCTTCGATGGCAGGACGGTTATGGACTTGCAATTGCGGCAGAAATACAACGTGAATCTGGTTTTGATAAAGCGGGGTGAAGACAGCAAAGCCAAGAAAAGTGAAAAAGGCTCGATTATAAACGTTCCTATGCCCAGCACCGTTATTTACAAGGACGACATTTTAATGGTCGCCGGCTCCGACACCGATTTGGCAAAACTGCCACAGGAGTAAAGAAATCCGCAGGAGCACCACTTGAAATGCAAATCAGAATATCCTCATGATAAAAGTGAAAAAAATTCTAAGATGCCCAGATTTTGCTTGAATTTCTATCGCAAATATGCGATATTATATATGGTGAGCATGGATGCCAAAAACAAAAATACTCATATACCAAGATAAAGATGGTTCGGTCCCATTGCTGGAATGGCTCGATGGCCTGCCTCCAAAGGCAAGAGATAAGTGTCTCATCAAAATAGAATTGCTTGAGGAGTTTGGGTATGACTTGAGAAGGCCACATTGCGATCTTTTAGAGCAAGGAATTTACGAATTACGAGCCAGGCTCGGGCACATTAATTATCGCATACTGTATTTCTTTGAAGGTAAAAATATAGTAATTGCTTCCCATGGCTGTATGAAAGAAAAGGAGATTCCTAAAAGCGAAATCAACAAAGCAATCAGGCATCGTGACAACTACATCCGAAGCCCAAAGGCTCATACATATAGAGGAGGATTATAGCAATGGCAAAAAAGAGACGTGTGACTACTGATGCAATTAAGATTCTGCACAATAGATACATCAAAAACGACCCTGAAAGACTCGAGTCTCTCAGAAGAGAACGAGAAAAAGCTTACATTGCAGGCCAGATCTACGATCTTCGAACTCGCGCTGGCTTGAGCCAGATTGAGTTGGCTAAACTTGTTGGAACCACACAATCTGTGATTAGCCGGCTGGAAGATGCAGATTATGAGGGTCATAGCTTAAATATGCTTCGCCGAATCGCTAACGCCTTACATTGCAGGCTCGAAGTCCACTTTGTTCCTGAAAAAGGAACAATCTCGCGTTGAATATAACTGGCACATCTGATAGAATTTAACGCAAGGTGTATATTTATGAAAGACCTTTTTGTAGAACTGCTCGATGAAATTATTAAGCGATTAGCCGAGTCAATACACCCGGAGAAGATTTATCTCTTCGGCTCACACGCTGCGGGTAACGCCGACCCAGATAGCGATGTCGACTTGCTGATAGTCGTTCCAGATACTAATCAATCGCGTCACGATGTAGCCTTGAAAGGCAGGGCAAGTCTGTGGGGCTTAGAAATTCCGGTAGATTTGATTGTCTGTACTGAGTCACAGTTCAAAAGATATGGCGACGTAAAGAACACTGTTATAAACGAAGCTCTTTGTGAAGGCAGGCTGGTATATGGACCCAAAGCTTGAGATAACAAGAGAGTGGATTATGCGTGCCGATGACGATTTACGTCTTGCTCGGTTCATCCTTGATGGTCACGACCCTATTTACTGGGCGGCGGCTTTTCATTCACAGCAGTGTGCTGAAAAAGCCTTGAAGGGTTTTCTCACTTTTCACGACATCCGCGCAAAGAAAACCCACGAGATAGATTATTTGCTTGAACTCTGTTGCCAGGTAAATCCCGATTTCGAGCAGTTCAAACAAATCGCAGGTAAGTTAACTGAATACGCTGTTGATTCTCGATATCCGGTCCCACAACACTATGCCAGTGATGAAGACGCGAAGGAGGCAGTGGAAACTGCCCGCAGCATCTATGAATTCGTACTGAAATCATTGCCAGACTTAGAAAAACTGCCGCAGGAATAAAGTCGGCCCACAGACGTTTCTAAGTTTTTCGATATTTTCGCAGCAAATCGAGTAGGTTCTGCATGTCTTCTGGCACGGGGGCCTCGAATTTCATTATTTCGCCGGTCGTTGGGTGCGCCAATCGCAGCGTCCAGGCGTGAAGCGCACAGCGAGTTATGATAGGCTCTTGCGGTGACGGTTCTGCATCGGCTAACTGCCACTCGTAAACGAGCTTTCCGCCGTACATATCATCAGCA
>JBHIDV010000123.1:0-7549 GCA_046760285.1 Sedimentisphaerales bacterium | reverse complement strand
TAACACTTGAGGCACTCAAAGGAAAACTTGTCTTACTTGAATTCTGGGGCTTGTGGTGTTCGCCTTGTCTCAAGAAAATCCCTGAGCTCGTACGGCTTCATAAAAAGTACGCTCGTGATGGCCTGATTATCATTGCTATACACGACTCTTCTCTGGATAGGGCATCCCTGATTAAGCAAGGCCAGAAAGCGGTCAACCTATCTGACGTCCGCTTCAGGGTGGCAATAGATTCGCCTGCCTCCGGACCTTCAGGTACTCAGGCGCGCGGTGCGGGCAAAGGCAAAACAATTGAGGCCTATGGTGTAAATCGAGTCCCTACCTTTGTTCTCGTTGCTTCAGATGGCAAAGTTTACTCCTTTGGAGGAGGGGATTTGGAAAGCAATATTAACTTGCTGCTTTACGGCCATACAAAGAATCTAAACAGGAAGCTTTCTTCCCAACAGGAGTTGCTGTTTTTAGCCAGAAAGGAATTTCTGCTTGCAGGAATCAGTATAGCGGGATTGCTGGTGGTTATCATCTATTGTGCTGTACGATCGAGGTCTGTCAAACAGGCAAAGCAAGTTTGACTTCGTTTCATCCTTCGCACTTGATAGGGCCTTGAGTCGAGATTTGAAAAATCTACGAGAGCTGCTTTATCTTTGACTTGTGACAGGTCTTCAGTTAATTTTCATCAACAATGAAAAGATTGCTTACATCTTGTTTTGGTCTTGGCTGGCTGCCGCTCGCTCCCGGGACATGGGGCTCACTGCCGCCGATGATAACCTTCGCGTTGATATGTCACTTCGCTGTATCAACGCTGGTAATTTCAATAATAATGACAGTATTGGCTTTAGCTGGCTCTGTTGTTTGCGTAAAATGTGCCCCTGCTATAGTGGCTGCGACAGGTAAAACTGATCCTGGAGAAATTGTTGTTGATGAGTTTGCCGGCCAGGCACTAACGTTTTTAATTGTGACCGCAGTGACAGGCCCCTCATGGGCAGATGGGCCTGTTTGGGCTATTGCTGCAGGTGGCTTTTTGCTGTTTAGGGTGTTTGATATTGCCAAGCCCTGGCCCATCCGTAAATTTGAAAGGCTGCCGAAAGGCTGGGGCGTTTTAGCCGATGATTTGATAGCTGCCGTCTATGCGGCGATTGGTTTGCTAATCTGTGTCAGGCTTCTCGGATGACTGAAAATCGTGATGCGTCGTGTGTAATGTGTATTGCGTAAGATAAATGCGATACGCAATACGCGATACTCAATACGAGATACGAATTATGGCGGTAGAATATTCTGTTAATGTCTGCAAAGAGCTTGAGCAAAGGTTCCATCGCGCGCAACTGTACCGTCCGATGCGAGTCAGGCGTTATGACGCAGGCGGCGAACTTACTTATGATGTGACCGCAGTTAGCCCCCGCTCTTGTCTTCGACAAGAAGACGCGGGGGGACGGGTGCATCTAATCGTAGAGAAGTTTGTAGGCGGCGGTTTTGCCGGTCAGGTCTACAAAGTAAAAGTGCTGGGAATTGAGGTAAGCGACAGGCCGATAGAGGGCCTTGAAATAGGCCGGTCTTATGCGATGAAGATTCTTGTTCCGCCATCAAGTTTTTCCCGGCTGTTTCGCAATTTCTTGTATTGGATTGGTTTTCAAGGACCGTTCCAGCTTCAGGTCAATCCCACAGCAGCCAAGGCTGGGGCACTTTGGCAGAAATTTATCCGCCGTGGGGTGAAGATTCGATTCGGTGACGAAAGTGCAGTTGTAGATATTTACGCAACGTTTGTAGACAGCACGCTGGGAAGTTGTGGAGAGTTGAGCGAATGGGTTGATGGGCGCACCTGGCGGCTGGAGGTCGATGACCATCTGGATTTGCTTTCGCGTTGGCGGAAAGGCAGGCAGGTGGATGTAGAGAAGCTTGATTCGCTGGAATACCGTGCGAAATACGATTTTATGCATAAATTCGTCGAGCTTCTGCATGATATGGGGGCGTATGAGTTCGCCAGGCAGTATGAATGGTCGACCGCTAAGAGTCAGCCGAACTGCTTGAAACGCCGGGGGACTGAGGATGACCCGTCAGGCGGATTGGTGGCGGTCGATTTCAGGGCAGGCCTCGCACTACTGCCATTTTTACCGATGAGTCCGGGTGACATCAAGCTGATAGCAAAAGGTCTTATGCGGGGCTCTCTGGTGCAGTTCGACCGGGGCAGTGTCGAGAAACTCGCGGCCTTTGTGCAAGAGCACAGCGATGAGTTTACGGATATGCGCAACATGTTAGAGGAGTTAAAAGCGGCTGAGCAGGTGTACCGCAGCTCCGTTCCGGATATTACTCATAACCACATTCGGCTCCTCGGGAGACGATTGTGGTCGACGATACTTGATAGTGCAATAACTGGCTGGAAGGTGCAGAATCTTATTGATAAGCAGCATGAGCAGAAGCTGGCCGGCAGCAGGACTTTGGCGTTATGGTTTTTTTTAATTGGGCTAATTCCGCTGCTGGGTGGCTTTTTACTGAAGATTTGGGGTCGGCCTGATTGGCGAAGGCATTATGTTGCAATGCTGACCGGCTCAAGCTGGGATTATCTCCAGCGGGCGGTTCGAGGCAGCATCACTGAAACAACCGCTTTATGGTACAGAGCCGGGCGAATCGGTCCTACCGAAGCGCGAAAGATGCCGGGGGACGTTTGGCGGTTCCTGTGCCATTTGCCTCTATCGGTCTTACCTGCCGGAATACATAGATTTCTAACCGACAAAGAGTTCAGAAAAGACAAACTTGTATACATATTTGTTCGTCCACTGGCGCTTTATTTCAACCGCGAGCGGCGTGAACAATGGCTTCGGGAGATGGTAACCGAAGGGCAGAAAAAGCATATCCTCAGCGATGAGGACGCCAGCATTATCCTTTCGCAGGTCAACGAGCCTTTTATCCAGAAATATCTAAAAAGCTTAGCGGTACATGTTTGCACGCTGCCGGTGACGCAGATTGTTTCTGTGCTGGTAGCAATAATTTATGTTTTAATGCATCCAGAAATGCCCAGAGCCCAGGCGTGGGGTATTGGGCTTGGTATTATCGCATTATTTCAGGTCGTACCAATTTCGCCAGGTTCACTGGCTCGGGGGCTTTACGTTTTGTATCTGGTAATACGTGAGCGGAATTTCAGAGACTATAATATTGCGGTGTTTTTAGGGTTTTTCAAATATATAGGTTACTTAGCATTTCCAATCCAGATGACGTATCATTACCCGGCACTGGCGCGGTTCATGGCGGCCCACTGGGCTACTGGTGCGGTGCACATTGTTCCGGTATTTGGTGAGCAGGGTGCGTTGTTAGAGCACTGGGTGTTTCGCTTGTTCTACAACTGGCCCTTGACGATACGGCGTCGGATGCGTAGGCGTCAGGAGATTCGAGCCTTCATGGAGCCGCGATATTGGCACGTGGGTTTGTGCGCTGTGGTAGCAGCAGGAGTATTTGGGCTGGCGGATGTTGCTTACCGAAGTTATATGGCAGAGCTGCCTGGTTTGAAGGATATTTGGTGGCTTATAGTGGCAGTGCCGCTGGTTTGTGGTACGGCAGTAACCTTAGGCTGCGGCGGTGCAAAATTAGGCAAACGCATCAGCGCCGCGGCTATTTGTGGCGTTTTGGTGGGCGTTCTTTATACAGCAGTTTCGGCGATGCTTGGCCATAGTAGCGCAAATGAGGCCGATAACATTATGGCAATTTGCCTGTGGCGAGTATTTATCTTCACTATTTTATCAGCTATTGGAGCCGTAATTACAGAGTTGAAGCTGCCCGACCCTGATATGAAATGAAAACCCTGCCAAACGCGAACCCCGTGTAAAACACGGAGCTAAATATTTAGCCCCCAGTTTCACTGGGGGTTTGCGGTTTCACTGGGGGGGCTTTCTCCGGCTAAAAAACTGGAATTTTTTGCCTTTTATTTTTATATTCTAACCTGGTTTGTGTTGATTTATCTGGCCAGATAAGGTTGAATTTGTGCCAGGGACCCCAGCCGTAAAAAATGGCGGCTGGGAACCCAACGATTGTTGTTCAACCGAAGTGTTTTTCGGAGCAAATCATTTTGGTAGTGACCTTGATATAAGAAAAGGGAGTGAGAAGATGAGAGCGGAATTCATATCCTCGACACTAATCAAAATGATAAATTATAAGCATCTCAGGAAACTACTGGCTAAAAAATTCGATGATTACATCTTTAAGAGTATGGTCACTGAGGACTCAGAGGATTTAAGGGTGGTGGCGATAAAAAGATACGAGTTTCTCTCGGCTATGCTTCGGTGCGTAATGAGAAACATCGATAGAGGATACGTCTCACGCGAAATCATTAAAAAAATCGTTGACGTATTCGTCCAAAATAACCTGGTCCGCGAAGACCAAAATTACTATCGGGCCATCGAAGAATTCAAAGCAAAATATGGTGAATATCCTCCGACTTTTATCGTTTTCTCTCCTACACAAAAATGCAATCTGAATTGCATCGGCTGTTACGCTAATTCGACAGCACGAACCGCAGCTACAATACCCTATCCATATATAGATAGAATGGTCAGCGAGGTGCATGACTTCTGGGGCGTCAGGTTTATAACCATAAGTGGCGGCGAACCTTTTATGTATAGAAGTGAGGACAAGACCCTCCTGGATATCTATAAAAAATACAACGATATGTTCTTCCTCATATATACCAACGGTACGCTCATCAACGACGAAGTCGCTTCTGAACTGGCAGAAGCAGCAAATGCAACTCCAGCCATTTCAGTTGAGGGCTTTGAGAAGGAAACCGATGAACGAAGAGGTCCGGGGACATTCAACAAGATTCTTGCCACCTTCGAAAGGTTAAGAGGCGTCGGTGTGCCTTTCGGCATCTCCGTAACTGCAACCAGCAAAAATGTGGACCTGCTGTTGACAGATGAATTTTACGACTTCTATTTCCAGCAGCAAGGGGCCAGCTATATGTGGCAATTCCAACTAATGCCCATTGGACGCGGCAAAGATGAGATGGATTTAATGGTTAGTCCGCAGCAGAGACTAAAGTTGTATAGAAAATGGGAAAAACTGCTCAGCGAAAAGAAGTACTGCCTGGCCGATTTCTGGAACAGCGGCGTGCTCGCCAGGGGTTGCATTGCCTACGGCAGAAGTGGCGGATATGCCTATGTGGACTGGCATGGTAATGTAACGCCCTGTGTGTTCATTCCATACTATGTCGATAATATCTACGACCTATACAATAATGGAAAGACATTAACGGATGCGCTGTTTTCTGATTTTATGAAAGATGGCCGAAAATGGCAGAGAGAATATGGTCTTGACAATTGCAAGAAGCCAGAGAACTGGTTAATGCCTTGCTCGATAAGAGACCATTACGAAATCTTCAGAAATTCGGTTTTGCCGAAAGACGTAAAACCCGAAGATGAAAAAGCCAAGGAGGCCTTGGAGTCGCCTGAATATCTTGAGGCGATGAAAAACTATGACCAGGAACTAAAAAGCTTAACAGAAAAAATCTGGGAAACTGAGTATATAAATAAAGAGACTATTTCACGATAGACCCTCGGCAATATAGCAAATCGCAAATGGCGATGAGCAAGAGGGACGTTACTTTTGCTCCGCCAAAAGGCGTCCTGTGGAGAGTCGAGAGATATTTAGCCCCCAGTTTTACTGGGGGCGCCTGATGAGAAAAGCCCCTAACATGGCTATCGAAGCACCGGTAAGCAAGTACAAAAAAACTAACTTAAAAATCTACATTGCTGTTTGCATTGGACTTGTAATCTGGTGTGTTTACGATGGCTATTTTAATGAGAAGTTCAAGGAAAAATACACTGACCCTGACGGTAAGGCTAAGGGCTGGCTGGTTGTCAATAGAAGCGCACCACCATATCTTATTGGTGCGGCTGTGCTTTTAAGTGTTTATCTGTTTGCTATAAGGAATAAGAAAATTGTCGCTGATGAGAATGAACTTATTATCCCTTCGACTTTGCTCAGGACAGGTAGCGGTAAAGAAAATATTCCTTACGAGGCCATACAAAAAATCGACAAAACTTACTTCGATAAGAAGGGCTTTTTTATAATAACTTACAGCCACAAGAACGGTAGTGAGGTTAATCGCAAACTGAGTGATAGAAAGTACGACAACTTGGCAGCCATTTTGGACCATCTGGTGGCAAAAATAACTTGAATTTCCGATTTGCGACTGCCGAATGACGATTGAAAATCGAAAATTGGAAATTGGAAATCGAAAATGAATTGTTGTGTTGTCGGATTACAGTGGGGCGATGAGGGCAAGGGAAAAGTTGTCGACATCCTTGCCCAGCACAGCGATATTGTCGTCCGGTACAATGGCGGTTCCAACGCCGGACACACCGTTGTGGTAGGCGACACCAGGTTCGCTTTACATCTTCTGCCCAGCGGCTCAGTTCGGCCGAATATTAGCTGCGTAATCACAAATGCCGTAGCGGTTGACCCGGACGTTCTGATAAAAGAGATTGGAACGCTTGCCCAAAAGGGCGTACAGCTTGCGGACCGTCTTTTTATAAGCGAAAATGCACATCTCGTCTTGGATTATCACAAAGCCGAAGACCAGTTAAGGGAGCAATCGCTCGGCAAAAAAAAGCTCGGCACCACTATTCGTGGCATCGGTCCTTGTTACGCAGACAAAGCCGGCCGGAGTTACGCTGTTCGTATGGGCGACTTAAGGAACCTTCAAGAGCTCAAAGCCAAACTGCAAGTTATCGTGGAATACAAAAACAAAGTCTTTGCTGCTGTTTATGGAGCTTCTCCGATAAATGCTGATGATATCTTCAAAAAGTGTCTTTTCTTTGCCGACCAGCTCCTGACCTTTACAACTGATACGACCGAATTGCTGCACAAATCAATTGCGGAGGGCAAATCAATTCTATTCGAAGGTGCCCAAGGGACACTTCTGGATTTGGACCACGGTACTTTCCCGTATGTAACCAGTTCGAACTCCAGCTCACTTGGTATGCCTGCCGGCTGTGGTGTGCCAGCCAAAATGGTGGACAAATTCATCGGCGTAGCTAAGGCCTACACCACCAGGGTCGGGGCGGGACCCTTCCCGACCGAGCTGGCCCCCGGTCAAGTCGGGGGTGAAATTGGCCAATACATCCGCGACAGGGGAAACGAATACGGTACCACTACCGGTCGGCCCCGGCGATGCGGCTGGTTCGATGCCGTAGCGGTATCATACGCCGTTAAAATCGGCGCTATCGATGCGATAGCATTGATGCACCTCGACACACTGACCGGATTAGACGAGTTAAAAATTTGTAAGGCATACAAAATCAATGGAAGAGAAGAAACCTTCTTCCCTGCAAATATAGCCAAGCTTTTACAAGCTCAGCCTATTTACGAAACTGTGTCCGGCTGGGATGAGGATATAACCAAAGTGAATGATTTTCACAAATTGCCTTTGAATGCACAAACTTATATTTATCGGCTGGAAGAGCAAACCGGCAAACCAATCACAATCATTGGTGTAGGACCGGAACGGAATCAGACTATATTTAGATAAGAAGACAGAAGACAGATGTCAGAGGACAGATGTTAGAAGTAA
>JBHIDV010000122.1:0-7565 GCA_046760285.1 Sedimentisphaerales bacterium | reverse complement strand
GATGTATAGATGCGGCCGCCCGAGCGGATAATATTATTGTCGACTGTAATACGGCTCGTGCGGGATGACTTGTCAGCACGAATCTGTCCCTCGCCGACCCGCACACCGCCTGCGCCGAGGTCGTGCAAATAGCAGCGCTCGAGTCGGCAGTCATAGCAGCCCCGACGAAACCACACGCCGTAGGTAGCAACGTGACCAATTTCGCAATCCTTAATCACGATATTGCGGGCCCCATCAGCCATAATAGCCGCTTCGGTAGCAAAAGCTGCCTGAAACGGCGCGTAGCCGTCGGCTGGAAGTAGAGACTGGTTATGGTGAAAGACCAGACCTTTCAACTGGATATGTTCAACAAATTGTTCTGTTTCCGGCTTACCCTCAAAGACAACGAATTTTTCAACCACTGGTGCAACCACCTGAGCTTTAGACATGTCTTGCCCGGCTAATGGCTTGTAATAGAGCGTACCGTCACGGGCCAGGAACCATTCGCCCGGCGCATCTAAAGCAGTTTTGAAATTCTCCAGGTGAAAGCGTGTATTGGGCGGCCAACCAGAATAGCTTTTGAGCTTTTCTCCTATGGTAATTATCACGTTAGCGGCCGTATCAATTTCCGTCAGATAGCGGCGGGTTATACACCACTTGTGATACGCAACCAGGGTGACATCGCGGATTTCCTGGCGGTCAAGGTTTCGCAGAGCTTCGAGTGCGTCACCACGAACAGTTGTGGTCCGCCGATATTGGCCAGATCTATCCTCGATGGGAACCTCCGAAGTCTTATCCATATAGTGATAGAACTTGTTTGGCGTGCGCGCACGGACAGCACGCCGACCATCGATGAACAACTGCTCGAAATACCACTTGCCGGCGGCAACTTCCGGGATATGCGCTTTGTAGATCCCATTCTTGTCCCGTCTAAATCCGGTTATTGTTCTGCCGCCCGTGAAAACCGGCCTGACATCCGGAGCTGCTTCATAGATTATAGGCCGGTCTTTGGTGCCGCTATCCTCTGGCGTAAATACAATCGGCTCGGTCAAGACATACGTTCCGTCAGCCACCATGACCTGCATAGGCTCAGTGATGGGCTCTTTTGCTTTCAAACGCCGGATCGCATCTCGAGCACCGGCCAGAGATGCCACAGGCCCATCGGTCCGTTCTTTGTTGGGCTGAGCGAGCCGTCCCGACCATCGGTCATTGCCGTCAGGGGAAACGTACAAGGTAACAGCGGTGGCTTGCTGAACGTAAGATAGCAAAAATACAGCCCAGTAAATGAAATAGAATCTGAATTTTGAACCGTAGCCACGCATATCGCTTTATCTGCTCTTAATAATCTTTTCTTGTGCTCAAACAGTATAACCTAAACCTACAGGCGAAAAAAGCAAAAAGATTTGACACCTTCCTCCCAGGCCTCTTGCATCCGAGGCCGCCACCTGTTTTTTCCTTGAAGATCTCCTGCCAGCGGTGTAAATTATCTAACAATAGGGAAAGCGCAACTTGGGATTTGCGTCTGTATTGCAATTGAGCACGCTTGTCTTTGGCGTAAGGATAGCCGGCATTTATGGAAAACGCATCATTCATAACAACTGCGGATGAAAATGACTTTAACGTTTCCTTTGGACGTTGTCGCGCTGCTGATTTCAATCGTTTGGCAAGAAAATGATCAAGGCGAAATACAAACACACAAACATTGTTGCCCAGGACTGGCGAAAGCTTGCTAAGTTCTACCAGCGGATTCTCGGCTGCAAGCCGGTTCCTCCGGAGAGAAACCATACTGGAGAATGGGTAGGGCGGTGTACAGGTGTGCGCGGCGCCGAAGTCCGCGGCGTTCATTTGCGGCTGCCGGGTTATGGCGATGATGGGCCCACGCTCGAGATATTCCAGTACAACAGGGTAGAGATCCGCCCGGAAACGGCAATCAATCGTCCAGGCTTTGCGCATCTTGCCTTCGAGGTTGACGACGTCCAAGCAGCCAGAGACGCATTGATCGCAGCGGGTGGCAGGTATGTTGGTGAGCTGGTCACCACTGAGATTGCTGGTGCCGGCACCATCACGTTAATTTATGTGACCGACCCCGAAGGAAACATCATCGAATTGCAAAAGTGGGGCTGACCTCTGCTCAACCCGGCGTTCTTGCGCTTACCGACAGCCTGGTCGTTGGTGAAACTTATGTGATAGGCGTTTGCACGGAGCAGCTTATGCTCGAGGACGAAGCAGAATTACGGAAGGCCGCAGAACAGATTGTGGCGAACATGCTTGCCGCGAATATGGCCCAGAAGAAGTTCTACACCGACAAGCGCGTGGGCAAAGAGTATTGGAATCTGATTACTCCCAATGCGTTCGGCAAAAAACTAATCGCCATTGCTGTTCTTGGCTATCCTGAGCAGGTAGGAGTTTGGTCAGACACTTTGCTACGCCAATCACGCATTAGTGAATCCAGCATGGAACCTTATTTCCGCGAATTTGCAAAGCACGACTTTGGTCTGGTCGCCATCAATCCCAATTTTTTCGCTGCCGACATTGAAGGAGACTCGTTCGTTTATCAACTTGAGCAGGTTGTGGCTGACATTGCCCCCGACAAGAAGATAGGGTTCATCGGCTTCTCCATGGGAGGCAGGATTCTGGTCGAGTTTTTAGAGCAACGTTCCGAACTTCTGGAGCGTGTGGTCGGCCTGGTGCTGATTGATCCCACATTGCCCAACCAGCTAAAGGTTGGAAATATTCGTCGATTGCTCAATAACGACACCTTGCTTATCGCATCGCAAGGGCAAGTTCATAGTCCGGGCGAGATTGCCTCGGTCCTGCTGCAAATCCCCAAGATCTCTTTTCCCGGCATACATGGGGAAATGCCGAACAAAGCGCTCGGCCAGATCATCAAGTTTTACCAGCAGCGCTGCCCATAGCAGCCGATTTCTTATATTAGAAGTTTCGCGTCTGGACCCTCAAAAAGTCTTGACCGTCGCCGTTCCGGCGACGGCTAAACACGGGGTTGACGTAATCCCTACCCGACAATACAATTGCTCACTCTGTCGTTGGTGATTGGTAATGGGATAGTGTAGAAATTTGTATTTTCGGACAGGATTTACAGGAACTGGCCTCTGGACTCCCGTCGTAAGATGGGGTAGTGGGGAAGATCGGCTAAATAAAACAAAATCCTGTTCATCCCGTCTACAATAACTTGATCATTTAACCAATCACCAGAATCGAGGAACGAGTATGACAAAGATAAACGAGAATTTTCTGAAATTGCAGGCTGGCTATTTGTTCCCGGAAATCAGCAAGCGGGTCCGTGCTTACAAGGCTGAAAATCCGGATGCAAAAATTATCAGCTTAGGCATAGGTGATATCACTCAGCCTTTACCACCAGCTATTGTTGAAGCGATGAAAAAGGCGGTCGACGATTTGGCCAACACAGATACTTTTCACGGTTATGGGCCGGAGCAGGGCTATGATTTTCTTATCAATGCCATAATCGAAAATGACTTTAAAGGCCGAGGCATCGATTTGGAGCCGAGCGAGGTTTTCGTTAGCGATGGTGCTAAATGTGATACAGCCAATATTCAAGAAATATTCGGCCTGGATAATATCGTGGCCGTAACCGACCCAGTGTATCCGGTATATGTCGACAGCAATGTAATGGCGGGAAGAACTGGCCAAGCTGACGAAAATGGCCAGTATGACAGAATAGTCTATATGCCGTGCACCGCTAAAAATAATTTTGTCCCTGACTTGCCGAGTGCTACTGTGGATATTATTTATCTATGCTTTCCCAACAATCCCACAGGAGCAACAGCAACCAGAGAGGTTTTAAGCAAATGGGTCAATTTTGCTCGCGTCAACAAGGCGGTAATTTTCTTTGATGCTGCTTATGAAGCGTTTATCACCGACCCTAATATCCCACATTCGATTTATGAGATTGATGGTGCCAAGGAGGTGGCTATCGAGTTTCGCAGTTTCTCCAAGACCGCTGGCTTTACCGGCGTGCGATGCGCCTTTACCGTCGTGCCGAAGCAGCTCAAAGCTGCGACTTCCGATGGCAAGGCAGTGGAAGTTAATCCGCTATGGAACAGGCGCCACGCTACAAAATTTAACGGTGCCTCGTACATCTCACAGGTTGGTGCCGCAGCCGTATACACAGCAGAAGGCAAAAAGCAAATCAGGCAAATTATTGATATCTATATGAACAACGCTGCCTTAATCCGCCAATCGCTTACCCGGCTCGGCTATCAGGTTTATGGCGGAGTAAATGCGCCGTATATTTGGATGAAGACGCCGGACGGCTTGAGCTCGTGGAAATTCTTCGACCGGCTGCTGAGAAAGGCCAACGTGGTCGGCACACCCGGTGTGGGCTTCGGACCAGCCGGAGAAAGTTACCTTCGACTCAGTGCTTTTGCTCAGCCGGCCGACGTTAAAGAATCTATGCAACGATTCGCCAATCTTTAATTGGAAAATACGAAATCCTAAGCACGAAATTCGAAACAAATTCGAATGACCGAAGTCTAAATGACCAAAACAATATGTTTTGAAAATTTGAACATTTGAATTTTAAATTTGTTTCGTATTTCGATATTCGAATTTCGGATTTTTTAAGATGACAATCGCATATATTGGTCTGGGCAGTAACTTAGGTGACAGAGAAAAATATATCAGAAGCGCCCTCCGACTACTCAAAGAAAATGAACACATCGAAGTTGCGCGCGTTAGTGACCTAATCGAGACCATTCCCCTGGCCAAGGCTAATCAGCCCAAATATCTAAATGCGGTAGCTGAAATAAAAACAGCTCTCAGTGCTGAAGATTTGCACAGGAAATTGACTGACATTGAAACCGCGCTGGGCAGGGTGCGAGAGGAAAAATGGTCGTCAAGGACAATTGATTTGGACCTTTTACTATTTAATCAGGAGATTGTTAATCTGCCGCACTTAATCGTCCCACATCCACAAATGCACTTGCGTTCATTTGTCCTCAAAGGTCTCTGCCAGCTCAAGGGCGATTTGATACACCCTGTGATAAAAGAATCGGTAGAGGAGCTGGCTGGCAGATTAGGTGGTTTTGATTTTGCTCTCAATGCTAATGTCCCCCAGCTTGTCAGTATAGCAGGTGTTATCGGCGTGGGAAAAACTACCCTGGCAAAGTATCTGGCGAACCAGCTTGGCTGCAAATTGCTGCTGGAGCCTTATGACACTAATCCGTTTCTGCCGGCTGTCTATGCCGGTAAAAAAGAGCTGGCATTGGACTCACAACTATATTTTTTGACCAGCAGAACCAGCCAGTTAAACCGTAATGCCTTGGCGCCGGGTCGGATTGTCATAAGTGACTATGTTTTTAATAAAGAGCGCATCTATGCCAGCCGACTGCTCAGTGCTGAGCAACTCGACTTATATGAGAAGATTTATTCCGCCTCTGGCGGATTTAATGCGGAAGTCACTCAGCCGACATTGGTGATATATTTGCAAGATTCTTTGCAGAAATGCCTGGAGCGTATCCGCCAGCGGGGCCGTTCTTATGAGCAGAAAATTGAGCCGCAATTTTTGCAAGCTCTCAGCTCTGATTATGAGCAGCTTTTCACCGAGTGGAGAGCCTGTCCGGTTATCCGAATATCGATGTCGGAATTCGATTGCAGGCGAGATGGTGATATTGAACATTTAGCAAATCAGGTAAAATATTACGTTGCAGTTTAGCCGTCGCCGGCACGGCGACGGTTAAAGTATGCGAACTCTGCGGTGAGAGAATGAAAAGCAAAAATGGAAGTAGCAAAAACAATACCAGCAGTTAGGAAATTGGTCAAAGCAGCCCGCAGCGAAGGCAAAAAAATCGGCTTTGTGCCGACAATGGGTGCACTGCATATAGGCCATATCTCGCTAATCGAAGCGGCTGCAAAACAGACAGACTTTGTCGTGGTCAGCATTTTTGTCAATCCCACACAGTTTGAACCCGGCGGGGATTTTAAAAAGTATCCCCGTCCTTTCGATGACGACCTGGAGATTTGCAGAAAGAAAGACGTAGATGTCGTTTTCGCCCCCACGCCGAGAGAGATGTACCCGGCGGAAAATCTCACCTGGGTAAACGTCGAGAAATTGACCGAGCCGCTTTGTGGCCAATTTCGGCCAGGACACTTTCGTGGCGTTACTACCGTTTGTGCTAAGCTGTTTAACATCGTTGCGCCGGACGTTGCGTTTTTTGGCCAGAAGGACGCCCAACAGGCCATCGTTATTAAGCGGATGGTTGCTGATTTGAATATGCCTTTGGAAATTATTGTTTACCCCACAGTTCGCGAGCCGGACGGCTTAGCCGTAAGCAGTAGAAATCAGTACCTAACACAGCAACAGCGAAAAGATGCGACCTTGATTTATAAATCGCTTCAGAAGTGTCAAAAGATGATTGAATCTGGCGTCACAGAAACTCAAAAAATTATTGACCAAATGTATAGAATACTTAATCAGATTCCCTCGGCAAAGATCGACTATATAGATATTGTGGACGCCGAAACTCTTCAAAGTGTTGACAAGGTTGCCGGCAAGGTCCTCGCCGCAGTGGCGGTCAAGATCGGCTCAGCACGGTTAATTGACAACATTCTTATAGACACCAGCAAGCAGTAAAATATATAATAATCATTGTAGGAAAATTATGAACATTAAAAAGAATCCAAATCATAAAATATACATTCAGGTACTTCGTCGAATGTCGCCTGAACAAAGGTTGATTAAGGCATTTGAACTATCAGAATTTGCCAATCAGCTTTTCATCCACGGTTTGCACAAGAGGTTTCCGAATATTTCTGATGGAGAATTCACAAAAATACTTTTAGAACGTCTCGATAGATGTCACAACAGGAATTATTAAAACGGATTATACAAATACTTAAACGGGCTGAGATCCAATATATGATAACAGGTTCTGTTGCCTCAAGTCTGCACGGAGAACCCAGGTCTACCCATGACATAGATATAATTATCGCTATTGAAAAATCGAAAGCTCATAAATTAATAGAAGCTCTACCCTCACCTAATTTTTATTTAGACGAACATGGTATACTCGATGCAATTAGTAGGCAGAATATGTTCAATGTAATTGATCTAAAAACAGGAGATAAAGTTGACTTTTGGGTATTGACCGAGGAAGCTTTTGACCGATCGCGTTTTTCGCGCAAGATTACCGAAGAATTTATGGGAATAGAAATGCAGGTTTCAAGCCCGGAGGATACAATCTTAGCCAAACTGAGATGGGCAAAACTGTGCGGCGGAAGCGAAAAACAATTTACCGATGCCCTGAGAGTTTATGAAGTCCAGTATGGAAAATTGGACGTGGATTATCTTGAACACTGGGCAAAGAAATTAAATATCGAATCATTATGGAAACGATTGATGGATGAAGCAGAAGTGGCATAAGCTGCAAGTAATCAAATGGTATATACACTGCTGGTTAATTAATGTTAAATAAGAGCAACTTAAAACAAGAAGAACAAAACACGAGTCACAAACGATGCTTGTAAAGTTATTAAAAAGTAAGCTACATCGTGCGACTGTTACTGATGCGAAGCTGCATTACTCCGGCAGCATAGCGATAGACTCCAAG
>JBHIDV010000121.1:0-7578 GCA_046760285.1 Sedimentisphaerales bacterium | reverse complement strand
ATAGACTTCGTTTCCTGCTGTCTCACGGGTAACGTTAAGGGCATCCAGAATTGGCACACCGGCACTAATCAACGTTCCCAGTGTTCTTGTCCACCGCGTAACTGCAACTTTACCGGTGAGTTGGCCCATCACCGGCAATTTCAATTTGATAGAATCTATAATCAATCTGCCGGTACGGAACTGCCTTATAGTTCTGAGCAGAAAGACTGCTATAAACGGCGCTGCTATCAGAACCGCCCAGCCGCCAATCTTTACTGACTTGCCTATAAGCGGTATCGGTACGCTCGGGGCCCAATCAGGGCCTTTTGCAATCCAGCTACTTATTCCCAGCACCACCCGCGTTATTTTGGGTAACGGTTGTCCCCCGCTCATCTCAGTGAGGACCTGGCTGAAGGTGGGTATTACGAAGGTCATCAATCCCATGAGGATAAGAAATGCGGCGCTCAAGACCACAATCGGATAAATCATGGCACCTTTGACTCTGGATTTTAGTTTCTGTGCCTTTTCCATGAAGTCGGCCACACGAGCGAGGATCAGGTCAAGCACGCCGCCCGTCTCACCAGCCGCTACCATATTGACAAAAAGTCGATTAAAAGCCCTGGGAAATCTGGACATAGCCTCCGACAGCGTTGAACCGCCCTCGATGTCATCGCCTACATAGCCGATAACCCTCTTGAATGTTCCCGACCTCTGCTGTTCCTGCAAGATACGTAGTGAGCGCAAAATAGGCAAACCCGCATCCTGGAGGGTGGAAAGCTGTCTTGCGAACTGAGCTATATATTTTGGTTTGACCCTGCCCCCAGCACCAGGTCTTCGCTTTGGCCTTGCCACCGCTTTGACCGCTGCTCTTGCCGCCACTCGTGAGCGGACCTTCGTAGGGAAATATCCCATATTTCGTATCTTGCTTATAGCTTCTTTCTCGCTGAGGGCGTCAATCTCGTCTTTTACTTCCACCCCCTGCGGGTCCAGTGCTGTATATTGAAAAATAGGCATCTTAAACACCTCCAGCTACATTAACGATAGCTATCGAATTTACACCGCTTCCGTAACTGTTTCTTTTATTACCTCATCGATAGTAGTAATGCCGTCATAGATTGCCGCCAAGCCGTTATCGCGCAACAACCTCATGCCGGCTTTTTGGGCCGCTACACGCAAGATATTGGTCGAAGCGCGATTCATAATCAAGTCACGTATCTCGTCATTGAATACCATAATCTCAAAAATACCAGTCCTGCCTCTATAGCCGGTATTATTACACTTGTCACAGCCTCGGCCGTAATACAACTTTTTGCCTTTGATATCGTCCTCTGTAAGTCCTAATTCTGCCAATTGAACGTCGGTGGGCTCATAAGGCGTTTTGCAATTCTCACATATCTTTCTGACCAACCGCTGGGAAATAATACCTTCAAGAGTGGCGGTAATAAGGAACGGCTCAACGCCCAAATCTAAAAGTCGTGCTATCGAGCTTGGAGCATCATTGGTGTGTAATGTGGTGAACACCACATGGCCGGTCAAGGAGGCCTGTGCCGCCAGTTCCGCCGTCTCCAGGTCACGGATTTCACCAACCAGTATAACATCAGGGTCCTGGCGGAGTATGTGCCGCAGACATCTGGCGAATGTCAGTCCGATATCCGGTTTTATTTGAACCTGAATAAGACCGTCAATGTCATATTCTACCGGGTCTTCGGTGGTAATTATCTTGGTTTCAACGTTATTGAGTTCACTCAAGGCCGAATAAAGAGTAGTAGTTTTGCCGCATCCGGTTGGCCCACAGACAATTATAATACCATTGGGCTTATGCATAAGCTGCCGGACCAATCTCTGGTCGTCCTGCCTCAAGCCCAGTTTGCTCAAATCGAAAGAGACCTGAGACCTGTCCAGCACACGCAGTACCACACTTTCTCCAAACATGGTGGGCAGAACACTAACCCGCAGGTCCACTGGATTGCCTTGAACCGTTAATGATATTCGACCATCTTGTGGCAGACGCCTTTCTGCGATATCCAGATTTGCCATGACCTTTATACGCGAGCTAAGTGCCGCCGCGATGTACTTTGGGGGCGGAATCATCTCGTAAAGCACGCCGTCGATTCGATAACGCATCTTATATTCATTCTCGAATGGCTCAAAATGGATGTCCGAGGCCTTATCGCGGATGGCCTGCAGCAGAACCAGGTTCAGCAGCTTTTTCACGGGATTTGACTCGGACAGCTCCTTCAGCTCATCCAGGTCGATACTCTGGTTTCTGCCCTCAAACTCCGCCAGGAAACGGTCGCTCTGTATCTCATCTATCAGTTCGTTGATGTTTTCGTCCTGCGTCTCATAGTACTTAGTCAAAGCGCTCTGCAACACATCCGGGTCAGTTATCTTCGCGGTAACGTTAAAGCCCATCAGTGTGTTTAGATCGTCAGTAGCTCTAAAATTTTCTGGGCTATCAAGGACGACGGTCAGCTCATTTTGCTCTTTGTCATACTCGATGGGCACAATGTGATAAGTCTTTGCCATCTGGGCAGGGACCTTCTCGATTACGTCGGCAGGGATGTCCAGGCCCTCTATGCTTATATATTCCATCCCTCGTTGTGCTGCCAGAGCAACCTGCAGTTGGTCCTCATCTATCAGCCCCAGCTCGAGGAGTATCTGGCCTGTTTGAACGTTGCCATGCCGTTGGTTCTGGATTCTTAGGCATTCATGGACCTTCTCTCGGCTTAGAATCCCCATTTTCATAAGTATTCTGCCGAGAGGTCTGCCCCTTAATTGTTCCATTGGAGGCAGCTTTTGCACTGTTTTCATCTTACCCATCGCAGTCCCCTTTGCCATGCTATATCAGTTTTCTGACTATTTTATTATACAACATTAAGCCTTTTTTACAAACAAATTACAAATTGGACATTTAGTTATTCAGACAGTAAAATCAGGCGATTTTTCTCTTTCATAACACTATAGCAGCTCAAAAATGCCCCTCCGCCGTTTCTTAGCACAAAAAACACAGCCAGCAAGCCCAAATTTTCTTGATTACTTTTCCGAAAAGGAGGTTTGTTCACAAGCAATCACGCCCTCAGAATAGGGCCCAAATCCTCCATTTCTTGCGCCACCTCTGCTCTCTTGAGGCTCTTCCTTCTACCTTTTAGGGCGTTCATTTTGGCCATAGCTTTGTCCTGCAACGCGCCTGGCTGACGAGCCTTTTCCAGCATTTCCTCCAACGTGATTTTGCCGATATCATAGAGTCTCCAGAGGTGCTCATCAAGAAGTTGCATTCCCAGTTTCTTGCCTGTTTGGATGCTGGAATCGATCCGGTAAGTCTTATTTTCACGAATAAGATTGGCAATGGCAGGTGTTACCACCATAAATTCGTAAGCTGCAATTCTTCCTTTGCCAATGGCTAACGGACAAAGAGCCTGGCTGAGAACTGCTATCAGATTACTGCTTAACTGAATCCGGATTTGCTCTTGTTGGTTTACAGGAAAGACGTCAATCATTCTGGTAATCGTTCCTGCGGCACTTGTGGTATGCACGGTGCTAAATACCAGGTGGCCGGTTTCAGCGGCTCTAACGGCAGCTTCGATTGTCTCCAGGTCTCGCAATTCGCCTACCAAAATCACATCGGGGTCCATCCTTAAAACACGTCTTAACGCCTCGGCAAAACTGGGGACATCAACACCGACTGCCCGCTGGTTAATAATAGATTTTTTATGGGGGTGATAATATTCTATCGGTTCTTCAATGGTTATAATATGGCGGTCAAAGTTTTCGTTAATATAGTTTATCATAGATGCCAAGGTGGTCGTCTTGCCGCATCCGGTGGGGCCGGTAACCAAAAACATCCCTCTGGGCCGGCGGCACAAAGCAGCACAAATCTTGGGCAGACCTATTTCCTCAAAAGTCATAATCTTCGATGGAATAAGACGTAGAACCAGCGTAATATTACCTTTTTGCCGAAAAACGGAGACACGGAATCTGCCTTCGTCACCGAAGGTAAAGCCAAAGTCGGTTCCGCCTTCCTCCTGCAGCTCCTGCTGATTTCGATCAGGGGTGATGCTTTTCATTAAAGCCACCGTGTCGTCCGGTTCAAGGACCTTAGTTTCCAGAGATCTAAGTCGTCCATCTATTCGCAAAACCGGCGCTCGGCCAACAGTAAGGTGTATATCGGATGCCCCTTGCATGACAACAGCATGCAATAGTCTGTCCATGTTAAGTGTTGCCATTTGACAGCCCTCAACTAATTACATTCTGTTTAATCTACTACCACTCCTTCCGTCTGCGTTATCCTGGCTACTTCAGCAGGTGTCGTTATTCCATGGAATATTTTGATCTTGCCATCCTCCATCAATGTTCTCATTCCACTGGCCTTAGCAACCTCTCTTAATTCCCCAGCCGGTGCCTTTCTAAAGGACAATTCTCTTAATTCATTGTTCATTTCTATCATCTCAAAGATAGCAAGTCGGCCTTTGAAACCGGTGTGCTGGCACTGGCTACATCCGGCTCCCTTATAAATGGGATGTTTTTCGATATCCTCCGGGGTGATCTGGAGCATTTGCAGATATTGTGGGTCTGGATTTGTATCCACTTCTTTGCACTTCTCGCAAATGACTCTCACCAGTCTTTGTGCCATAATGGCTTGTATAGAACTGGCTACCAGAAACGGCTTAACACCCATATCTATTAGACGTGTAATGGCACTGCAGGCATCATTGGTGTGCAGCGTACTAAAGACCAGGTGTCCGGTCAGCGCCGCTTGAACTGCGATATCTGCAACGACACTGTCCCGAATTTCACCGACCAGTATAACATTAGGAGCTTGCCTGAGCATCGACCGGAGAATCCTCTCGAATGACAATCCGATTTCTTCTTTGACCTGACACTGATTCATTCCGTCGAAGTTGTATTCCACAGGGTCCTCAGCGGTGACGATTTTCTTATCCGGCTTATTAAGTTCCTGCAGTGCCGCATACAATGTGGTGGTTTTACCGCTACCGGTGGGGCCTGTAACCAGGAAGATGCCGTTGGGTCTTCTAATTATCCGCATGAACTGTTCATAATTGTCGCGTTCAAAACCCAGTGACTCGATACCGATATTGACCGCATCACGGCGTAAGATTCGCAACACCACACTTTCTCCATGGTTGCCGGGCAAAGCTGAAACACGAAAATCGATATCCTGGCCTCCAATCACACGTTTAATACGGCCGTCTTGGGGCAATCTTTTCTCAGCGATATCCATACCGGATAAAATCTTCAGCCGGGCAATCAGCGGTGCCTGCATGTTCTTGGGAATATTGTCTTTTTCCAGACAGACGCCGTCTACACGGTATCTTACGCGGACCCTATCCGCCATCGGCTCGATATGGATATCACTGGCCCGCATATGGTAGGCGTTATCTATTATCAGGTTTACCAGCCTGATAATGGGTCCCTCGTCGCCATCGGCTCCAGACCGTTCTCGGAAGGCCGCTGCTTGTAACGCATCACCCACCTCAGCAAGTTCGGCAGCGGTTGCATCGATGCTATGTTTTAGCCTGTCGTCCTCGTCCTTCTCTGTAGCATCGAAGAGACCCTGAATGCAAGAACGAATTTTTGCCGGGTTGGCAAGACAGCACTCCAGTTCGGCGTTTAAGCGAAGCCGAATGGCATCCATCATGTCCAGGTCCATTGGGTCGCTGATAATCAATCTCAATTTGCCGTTGTTCATGCTCAAGGGCAGGATATTGTGCCTTTTGATCAAGTCCTCTGGGATGAGTTTCGTGGCATCAGAAGGAATAGAGACCTGCTCTAAGTTTACATATTTGAGCCCGAATTGCTTGGCAATCGCCTTGGTCAGTGTTTCTTCATCTATCAAGCCCTCTTGGAGTAATACCTGGCCCAGCCGTTTGCCATTGGCTTTTGAGGTCTTGATGGCGTTGATAAGGGGCTCTTTCTTTACCAGGCCGGCTCTGTACAGTATTTCGCCTAAATGTTTTCGTGTTTTAGCCATACCTACCTCATTTTCTGCCTCGATAGCTCAATATTATCATACCATATCACATCAGTGTAAGTCAAGTCCGCAATTTTAATCGGAGCATATTTAGCGCCGTTAGCGCTGCTCGAAATCGTATGGATTTTCTATCATGAGAGAATATAAAGCGTTTAGTTTCGCATCCGCTCCCGGAGTCCACACTAATATATACCAGGCCGACCGGTTTTTGTTCGGTTCCGCCGGCTGGACCAGCTATGCCGGTTATGCCGATGGCAAAATCTGTACCGGCCTTTTTCCTGGCCTGCTGGGCCATAGCCTGTGCCACATATTCGCTTACAGCGCCATATTTGTCAATTAGGTCAGCCGATATACCAAGCTCGCTAATTTTAGCGTTATTGCTATAGGTAATCCACCCGTAGGTGAAATATCCACTTGCTCCTGGGATGTCGGTTATTAGCTTAGCTAAAGTGCCCCCTGTGCAGGATTCGGCTACGGCGATGGTCTTATTCTGCTGAGCTAATTTTTCGCCCACGACCTCAGCCAAACTCTGCTCACCCGTTCCGTATACCAGCTCGCCCAGCGTATTACGAAGTAATTCTACATCTTTTTCCGCCATTTGTTGAGCCTGGATTTTGCCTTTTGCCGTGGCGATAATGGTTAGGGTGATTACGCCGAGTTCCGCCGTGCAGTTGATTAGCGGATTTCTGCCTCGCTGCATCAACTCGCCGACTAACTCAGCGATGTTCGACTCACTCGTACCAAAGCATTTTAGTTTTCGTACTACCACAGCCTGCCCGCTGACAAATCGTTGCAACTGTGGCAGAACCGACTCTTCAAACATCTGCTTCATTTCCGATGGCACGCCCGGCAAGGCAACGAGCAATTTACCATTTGCCTCAGCTATGATGCCCGGAGCTGTGCCCAGATTGTTTGCAAGAGTCTTCGCACCGGCTGGTATATATGCCTGCACTTTGCATTTCTCCGGCATTTGCCGGCTTCGGCTGGTGAAAAAATTTTGTATTTTTTGCAGAAGCTCGCTTTGCAATTGCAATTCGGTGTCGAGGAATTTTGCAAACGCCTGGCGGGTCAAATCATCGTCGGTCGGACCAAGGCCGCCAGTTGCCAACACCATATCAGCGTCATTACTGGCTAAATTTAATGCTTGAATGATTGAATCTATATCATCTCCGATGGTATAAGAGCTAACAACGGGTATGCCGATTGAGAGTAATCTTTCGCTTAGATACGAAGCGTTAGTGCTTATGGTTTGGCCGCTGAGCAGCTCATTGCCGATACTGACGATACTTGCTTTTTTCATAAGGTCTGTTTTACCGCCGATTTCGCAGAGCCCGCCGAGAAAGTATTTTTTAATTTCTTTCATCTCCGCGTTCTCGGCGCTCTCTACGGTTAATCTTTTTTAAGTTCTCCGATTTTAATCTCAGCCCCAGGCACAAACAATAAAAAAGCGGTTGTTGTCATTCCCGCGAAACCTGTCCTGAGCGAAGTTGAAGGGTTTGGTTGAGCTTTTGCCCTCTCGTAGTCCGTGATATACACGATGCAATATAAAAAGGTAGGGCCTATGCCAAACTAATCAGCATAAGCCCCGAATCGATGCGATAGGCTCTCTC
>JBHIDV010000120.1:0-7662 GCA_046760285.1 Sedimentisphaerales bacterium | reverse complement strand
TGAAATTCTTGCCCCTTCTTAATTCCTCGATGTCTGGTTTGGCGATTTGCTGGGCTCTGACTGGGTAGCTGGCCATAACTAATATCAGAAACCCCAACAATCCAGCTAAAGCTAACAAGGTTATTGCCACTGTTGTTTTTGCTCTTTTAGTTTCCATTTTTGTCTCCTCAATTTCTAACAGTAAGAGATTTTGGTTATTTTTCTGCCACTATAATATAAGCCCTTTTCTCTGGTATTCAAGGCAAACAAATGCGAATTTAGGAATTGCAGACCGGGCAAATTAGTTTACAATAAACATATGATTGAAATTACTAAGGGCATATTTATTTCTGAGGATGAGTTTATTTTCAAGGCCTCTCGCAGCAGTGGTCCCGGCGGGCAAAATGTCAATAAGGTTAGCACTCGGGTAACACTTCTGTTTGACGTGGCGAGCTGCGACAGTTTTAGCGATGTGCAAAAGCAGCAAATACTGAAACGGCTGGCAACGCGAGCTAACAAAAATGGTGTGGTAAGAGTTGCTTCGCAGAAGTTTCGAACTCAGAAGGCAAATCGTACTGCTGCACTCGAGCGATTGTGCCAGTTGTTAAGAGAGGCTTTAAGCACCCGCCGTGTTCGGGAAAAAACTAAGGTGCCGAAGTATGCTCAACAGCGGCGGCTGGAGGAGAAAAAGCGACGCAGTCTGCTAAAACAACAGAGAGCGAAAAAGAGTTGGTCGGAGGACCTGTAGATTAAGGTTCTGCAAGAAAAGACCTCTATTTGCGTTTTCGTCGGCGGACCAGCACGAAGACTACGATGACAGTAATGATAATGATTACCAGAACTTCGCCTTGGCCAAAAAGCACACCCAGCATCGTAATTTTGTCTCCTGATGTACCTATGTTGATTTAGCCGACTTTTATTTTCAAATTTTGACAGGATTAATAAGCTTGTCTCTCCACAGGATGCCTCACGGCAGAGCGAAGTCGAGAGGATAACCCTGTAAATCCTGTCAATTTTTATTTTGTTTTTCGTATGAGATTTTTATCGTTTTTTTTGCTGAAAGGCAAGAGAATATTTGGCAGGTATAAGCGAATTTAAAACAACCGCTGATGGTGGTACAAATAGCAGGATAATAATTCCAAAGCAGGATTGGCTCAAATGGCGGTTCAATTTATTCTTGGCAGAAGCGGTACGGGCAAGACCAGCTACTGCATAAAATCGATTGTCAATGCGTTGCTGGAACTGCCCTGTAATCAGCCTCTACTTTTTTTGGTTCCCGAGCAGGCAACCTACCAGGCTGAGCGTGCCATCCTGGCCGATAAAAGAATAGTCGGCTATAGCAGATTGAATGTGCTTTCGTTTGACCGTCTGCAGTTTTTGCTTTTGGGCAAAAATACAGCCAGGCCCGCCCTTTCACGCATCGGCCAACAAATGATAATCCACAGGATTCTGCGCGATAACATAAGCAAGCTGAAAATCTTTAACCTCTCAGCAAACTGGCCGGGATTGGGCCGACAAATGGCACAAACTATTATTGAACTGCACCAATATGCAAAGACGCCGGAAGATATTGACCAATTACTTGGTGAGCTGGGCAAAGACGAGCGTAATAATTTAGCGACCTTGAAATTTGCCGACATTGGCTTGATTTTCAAAGAATACTTGAGCTTCATCGAGGGCAAATTTCTTGACCCTGATATTCAATTGAATCAGGCTTGCCGGGCTGTAGCGTCGGCCAACTGGGCCCGCGGCGCAAAACTGTGGATTGATGGCTTTGCCAGCTTTACTGCCAGCGAACTTGCAATTCTCGCCGAGCTGCTCAAAGTAGCCGCAGATGTACAGATTTCTCTTTGTCTGGACCCGTCAGATATTGACTTGACAAATCCCGATGCCCAGAAAGTCGACCCCGTCGGTTTATTTAATCCGACACAGCACACATACACCGCTCTTATTGAGCTAATAAAAAAATGTAAACTCCCGTTGGCTGAACCCATAATTCTTGAACAGGCGGTTAGATTTTCTGCCAGCGGCCAGCTTGCTCACGTCGAGCGCAACATATTTGAATCGCAAGCATCTAAAATGGCATCTGCTGATAATATTCACATCGTATCAGCACCTAACGCGCGGGCAGAAGTCCAATTCGTGGCCAAGCAGGTCCTGCAATTGGTCAAAGAAAAAGATTATCGATATCGTGACATTGCAGTTATCGCCTCGAATATCGACTGTTATGAACATTATATAAGGGCCTATTTTGACGACTATGACATACCCTTTTTTATTGATAAGCCAAAGCCCTTGAACCAACATGCGGCTATCCAGCTTATTTGTTCAGCTCTTCAAGCAGTGACCGGCGGCTTTTCCAATAGCGATATTTTCGCTTATCTTAAAACTGATTTGGTGCCGATAGAACGTCGCGATGTTGATATGTTGGAAAATTACTGTCTTGCGTTTGGTATAACCGGCAGTGACTGGACAAGCGGGCGAGACTGGTGCTTTGCGGGCCAGGACAATGAAAAGTTTGATGAGCAGCGCATAAACCAAATCCGGCTAAGAGCTATCGGGCCTTTGCTTGAGCTGGCAGATAGGCTACGTGCGAGTGACGGTCCGGCAATGACCGTAAGCCCCGAGCAGTTAACGCAGATTATTTTTGACTTTCTCGATAGCTTGCAGGTTCGCCAAACGCTTGGGGCCTGGATTGAAGAAGCTACCAAACAAAAAGATTACTCCGCCGTCGATGAGCATCGACAATTTTATGACAAGTTCTTAAATATATTTGATGAGCTATGCGAGGTCTTTGCAGGCCAAAAGATGTCACTTGCCGATTATCTTGCCATTCTCCATTCCGCCTTTTCTCAGTTGACGCTGGCTTTCATTCCGCCGAGTTTAGACCAGGTTCTGGTCGGCTCTATTGAGCGCAGCCGACACCCCGATTTGAAAGCCGTTTTTTTAATAGGTGCCACACAAAAGCAATTTCCGGTTCCGGTAAGCTTTGATAGCATACTCACCGAGGACGACCGCAATGCAGCAGAATCAGCCGATTTCCCCTTGGCAGCGACAGCAAGTCAAAAATTAGCTGAACGCCAGTATTTAGCATACATCGCCTTTACCCGGCCTTCACAGTTTCTATGTGTTACGTATCCGGCAGTTGATGACAAGGCAGATGCCGTACCGCGTTCGCAGTTTGTAGACGATCTTGAACTGCTATTTGAAAATCTCAGTGAAGAATCAATAGCAGGCGAACAGACCGATATTGATAGTGTTCTTAATGAGATGCAACTTCAGGAACTACTTTGCAGCTATCTGGGTAAAGATGTATCTCGATACTCGCCCGAAGTTTCCCGCCAGCAACTTAGTGAGTTACTGGGTGGTATTTGTTCAGATGAACAACTTACAGGATTAGGTTCCAACGTTGTTTCTGCAATAAATTATAACAATAGCGCAAAGTTGGATAGTGACGTACTTGAAGATATTTTTGGGCCACGGATAACAAGCTCAGCGACAAGGCTGAGTACTTTCGCTGCCTGTCCGTATCAGTATTTTGCGCGATATGTGTTGGAATTGAAGGAGCGAGAAGAATTCAAATTGGAGCCATTGGACGTGGGTGTTTTTTACCATCGTGTTCTGGATGGCTTGCTGAAGCGACTTAATGCAGCTGGATATGATTTTGTAACAGCTAAGGATGAGCAGCTTTTAGAATTTTTAAGAGAACAAATATCGAAACTGGTCACAGAAGATTCTTTTTTATCGAACTTTGCTCGTCACTCTGCTCACAATAGATTTATTATTCACTCTGCCAGTGAATATCTTGAGGACTGCGTCTTGGCAATTGCAGAAATGGTACGGGCAGGAAGTTTTCGGCCAAAACAGTCGGAAGTCTTGTTCGGTCAGGGCGAAGATGAAAGACCACAGGTGAAACGTGGGGCTAAATATTTAGTCCCGCCTTTAAGGCGGGATTTGGACCGGCTTGGCGAATATCAGCTCACTCTGCCGAGTGGTCGTTTGCTGTCTCTGAATGGTAAGATTGACCGGCTTGATGTTGCAGATGTTGACGGCAAAGAAGTGGTGATTATTTTCGATTATAAGCGCAAAGAACAATACTTCGATTGGTCAAAATTTTATTATGGCCTGGATATGCAATTGCCAATTTATATGCTTGCTGTGCGCAGCGCTGGGTCCCCGCAAAGCGGGGTCCCTGCCAATTCTAAAACAAAAAACATTGTAGGTGCATTCTATATGCCGGTCGAAGTTAGGCCTGAAACAACCACGTTTGCTGAGTTTTCACAGAAAACCGACAGTTTTAATCATAAAGCAAAAGGGTTATTCAATGGCGGATTTGCTCAGCAGATAGATAAGAAAGCTTCACAGGATAGCAAATTTTACAATTTTTATGTTACGAAAGACGGCCAGCCATACGGTCATTACGAAGATAGAGGCGCATTGAAACCCGCTGATTTTGAGAGAGTTCTTAAATTTACTGAGCGAAAAATAATCGAACTGGCCGGCAAAATTCTATCAGGCATAATTCATGTTAGGCCCTACCGTTTGAGCGGGAAATCACCTTGTAGTTTCTGTAAGTATAAACCGGTTTGCCGATTCGATTGGCAGATAAATGATTATAACTTTTTGGAGTCACTAAATAAGCTTCAGGTTCTTGAAAAAATAACTGGTGCCGATGGCTGAGCAGAAAATAAAATGGACAGACCAGCAAAAACGGGCCATTGTCGCGCGGGGAAGTGACGTTTTAGTCACAGCCTCAGCCGGGACGGGAAAAACTGCGGTCCTGTCTGGCCGGTGTGTAGATATCATAGCCGACAAATCGATATGTCCCGATGTCTGGAGGATATTGGTATTAACTTTTACCGATATGGCCGCTGAGCAGATGCGCAGCCGAATCGCTGAGCAGCTAAGAACTGCATACGCTCAAACCGGCGACCAGCATCTTCAACATCAGCTTATGCTGCTGCAGGGTGCGGATATAAGTACCATACATTCCTTTTGTAAACGCATAATTACAGAATACTTCTACAAACTGGGCTTGGATCCGACTTTTAGCGTAATCGATGCCGATGAGGCGAGGCTGCTCAAAGCAGAGGTGCTGGATGCGACCATCGAATGGGCCTGGCAGCAGAGCGACTTAGAACAGACGCTCGAGCAGCTTTTGTATCGGCGAGACCTTCGAACAAATGATGGTTTCCTGGCAAAGATAATAGAGCTCAGCGATTTCTTGGATGGCGTGCTTTTCCGAGAAAACTGGTACGAGCGAGCATCTCGGCTTGCAGAAGCTGCTAACCCGTTTACAAGCGACCTCGGCGAAAAACAAAAACAAATTGTTGCAGACAGATTGCAGCACATACTCACTCAGATTCAGTACGCCGTGTGGCTTTATGAAAGTGAAAATCCTGGCGGCAGATGGGCCACAAAATGGCAAGAGACTTTTGTTGAACCTGTTGCTGAATATATCAAACTTCTCAAATCGGGCGATTGGGACAAGTTCAGCAAAGAGATACGAAACTATCAAAAACTGCCGAGGTTTGAATATAAGCCCAAAGAGCTGTCAGGGCCGATTGCCGAGATAATCAGAGGTATCACCAAAGGGGCTAAAAAATCCTTTGACAAACTTTTTGACCTTGCGATTCTAAATCCGCAGTATCTCGATAAAGTCAGTAGGGCTGTCAGCCTACAGACGATGGTGCTGATTAAACTTGTCAAGAAATTCGACCGGTTGTACAGCCAGGCCAAGCGGGCAGTCAACTGTCTGGACTTTGCCGACCTCGAACACTACGCTTTGAAACTTTTAACCGATGAGGGCTCTTGCGAGGATAATCTCGTACCCTCGCAGACAGCTTTGACGCTGCGACGCAAGTATAAATACATCTTTGTCGATGAGTTCCAGGATATAAATCCTGTGCAGCAGGCAATACTGGACGCAATTAGCTCCGGCGGGAATGTCTTAGAAGTCGGCGATGTCAAACAGAGTATTTATGCCTTTCGAGGTGCAGAGCCGGAGATTTTTCTCAAACAGCTAAAGCAAGCTTCTGTTGACCCTAAAAAAGTCTCGAAGTCCTTGCGAGTTGACCTAAATATCAATTTCCGTTCTGCCAAAGGGATTCTCGATTTTGTCAATAAGATATTCTCGCGCATAATGAGAGGCTGTCGATTTGCCGGACTTGATTATGACCAGTCAGCCCAGTTAAGACCAGCAGTGGTAAGAGAGTCACAGAGCCCCGACCGTGAGGGAGGGGTAAGGGACAGAAAGAATGTTGTAGAGTTCCATATACTTGACCAGGCTGACAGACAGGGCGAAGGCCTGGAGTCCGAAGGTGACGAACATCTTGGCCTTGTCAGCTCCCGACAGCGTCAAGCGGCGATGATTGCCCAGCGTATCAAACAAATAGTAGGAGCAGAGACCGGCAAGCCAGAGTTTCAAATATATGATAAACAGCAGAATACATTTAGAGACGTCCAATATCGTGACATCGTAATATTGATGCGTTCTCTTTCTAAAAAGGCCAATGATTATGTCGAGGTACTGCGATTGGCTGGTGTGCCGGTGAGTTGTCAAGCTACAGCCGGTTACTTTGAGACGACCGAGATTACAGATATGTTGTGTCTGCTGAAAGTTCTGGGCAATCCGCAGCGCGACATCGAATTAGCTGCTGTTCTGCGAAGTCCGTTTTTCAAGATTAGTGACACTGAGTTAACAAAGATAAAAATACACAGTGACGCAGGCCAACAAAATAAAAACTACTATGATTGTATGCTACAGTATAGTCGGTCTGGGCCAGACGGCCAACTCGCTGACAAGCTCAAAAAAATACTCAGGCAGATTGAACAATGGCGGACGGCTGCCCGGCGAGGCAGTTTGGCTGATTTGCTCTGGCAGATTTATCGCCAGACCGGCTTTTTGTCCTTTGTTTCCGCACAGCCTGCCGGCCAGGCCCGCAAAGCCAATCTTCTTAAACTACACGATAGAGCCATCCAGTTTGAGGGCTTCGCTACCAGTGCAGCAATACCTTCGCTGAGCCGCTTTGTCGAGTTTATCGAAAAACTTCAGGAGGTAGGCCAGGATTGGGCGCCCGCTGAGCCGGAGTCCGTAGCGGGAAATGCCGTTCGCATCTTAAGCGTGCACAAAAGCAAAGGGCTGGAATTTCCGGTGGTCTTTTTAGCTGAGCTGGAAAGTCAATTCAATAAGAAGGATATTTACGCAGACATCCTGGCCGATGCCAGTGACACGCTGGGACTGCAAATCATCGACCGTAAGTCAAATAGCAGGCTGCGCTCGCTGGCACACGAAGTTATTGCAGAGCAAAAACTTACGAAAACCTTAGCCGAAGAAATGCGCATCCTTTACGTGGCAACAACGCGGGCCAGAGACCGGCTTATTCTAACGGCGTCGCAAAAACGAAACCATTGCCGGGGTATTATCACAAACGGCTTTTATTCGTTATGCGTCGCGCGTGATGCGTATGGCGTGAAAGCAAATGCACAATACACGATACGCGATACGCAATACGCGATACGAGAGTGGCAGCTTCGCGCTTGTCAGAGTCCTCTGGAGTGGGTCCTTTATGCGCTTTGCGACCAGAAAGCCTTGCACGAGGCTTTTGAAACCGAATTGGCAGTACAGAGCCCCGACCATGAGGGAGGGGTACGCGATGACCATTTATTTAGCTTGAAACTTTA
>JBHIDV010000119.1:0-7686 GCA_046760285.1 Sedimentisphaerales bacterium | reverse complement strand
GGTGCGAAATATCGCACCCTACTTTCTTTTTGCTTACGTCAGTTTATCTCGATTCTCGTGAATTTTCAGAACAGCATCAGCTATATCATCCATATCCTTTCTGCTGGCCAGCAAAAGTTTCTGACTGAGCCATACCGCTTCCTGGCACAGTTGGTCATTGTCGGGATAGTGAAGTTCTCTACGGTATCTATTCAGTCTTTCTTTTGAAAAAGCTCTCTTGAAATTCTTGGAATTCAAAGCTACTTCAATTAAGCCATCTCTGTATTGAGGGCCGTATCCGCCGCTGCAAGGAATACCTTCTGCCCTGAGTGCTGCGAGGAATCTATCTCGTGGGGCGTTATTAAAGTACTCTTTTTTGTACCGGAATGGATACAGATGGTATGCTGCTCTGGTTACTTGTTCATACAATTTATGGGGAATAATCCCTGGAATGTCCTTAATTTTCGAAGTTAAATATTGAGCGTTTTCATTACGCCTCTGCGTATCGCTTTCCAGGCGTTTCATTTGTGATAGCAATATTGCCGCCTGATATTCGGTCATTCTGCGGTTTGTTCCGATGATGGGATATTTACTGGTTCTTTTTACGCTGCCATAGGGTCTTCCACAGTTATGGTAAGAAAAAGCCCTGTCCATTATTTCGTCATCGTTGCCCACCAGGGCCCCGCCTTCGCCGCAGGGCAGATGCTTGGAATTCTGGAAGCTAAAGCAGCCTAAGTCTGACAGGGTGCCGCACTTTTTGCCCCTCCATTCAGCCATCCAGGCCTGGCAGGCATCTTCTATTACCACCAGGTTATGCTTTTTGGCAATAGCATTAATTTTATCCATATTTGCCGGCAGCCCCAGGATATGAACCGGCAGAATAGCTCTGGTATTTTCGTTGATTCTCTCTTCTATTTTGTCCGGATTTATCTGGAACGTTTCGGGGTCGGTATCAGCAAAAACCGGCAGGGCGCTGGAGCCAATGACTACATTGTATGTGGCAATAAAAGTATAGGGCGAGACAATAACCTCATCGCCGACCCCTATATCCAATACGTGTAGAGCAGTAAGCAGAGCATTAGTACCGTTCACCGTGCAGATACAGCGTTTTACTCCCATTAACTCAGCATACTTTTTCTCGAATTCTGCAACCGTTTTGCCCCTGAACCTGTACCAATTTCCGCTACGCAGGATTGATAGAACATGCTCTTCATCTGATTTATCCCAGATGGGCCAGGATGGCCAGGGCTTGGTTCTGACCGGCTGACCGCCGTGAATGGCGAGCTTACTTGCTTTCTTGCTGAGATTTCCGTAAGCAGGGATTGCCTTGGAGGCAGCCGCAGCGATGGTGCCTGCTGAAGCCGCTGCCATAAATTCTCGTCTGGTTATATTGTTTTTATTATTCATTTTTATGTCCTTTCATTGTTCAGACACGGTAAATTACTACGCTAACTTATCCCTATTCTCATAGATTTTCAGAATAGCGTCAGCTATGTCATCCATATCCTTTTTGGTTCCGAGAAGAAGGTTTTGACTGAACCACACTGCTTCTTTACAGAGTTGGTCGTTATCAGGACAGTGATTCAGCTGCCGACATCTGTTCAGTCTCCGCTTTGAATACATTTTTCGGAAATTCCTTGACCGTAGAGTACGCTCAAAGTAGGGATCTTTGTTTATGGGGCCATATCCTCCGGAACAAGGAATTCCTTCTGCCTTCAGTGCTGCCAGAAATTTACTTCGGGCAACATTATTAAACTGCTCTTTTTCATACCGGAATGGGTATAGATGATATGCGCATCTGGTGACTCCATCGTATAGTCTGTGTGGAATAATGCCAGGAATCCCTTTGATTCTCGATGTTAGGTATTTGGCATTTTCGTTACGCCTTTGAGTCTGCTGCTCCAGACGTTTCATCTGAGCCAGTAACATGGCAGCCTGGTACTCTGTCATTCTGCATTTAGTTCCTAAGCGGACATACCCGCTTAGCGTTATCATCGTTTCGCCGTATGGCCTTCCAAAGTTGTGGTACGAGTGGCATTTGTCCATTATTGCTTCATCATCTCCCACAATGGCGCCGCCCTCGCCGCAGGTTAGATGCTTGCTATTCTGGAAACTAAAGCATCCGAGGTCTGACAGAGTGCCGCACTTTTTACCTCTCCATTCCGCCAGCCAGGCCTGGCAGGCATCCTCCACGACTATCAGATTATGTTTTTTGGCAATAGCATTGATTTTATCCATGTTTGCGGGCAGTCCAAGAATGTGGACAGGCAAGATAGCCTTGGTATTTTCGGTGATTTTTTCTTCCATCTTGTCCGGGTTTACCTGGAATGTTTCGCGGTCTGTATCGACCATAATCGGCAGAGCACCGGAGAGAAAAATCACATCTATCGATGCAATAAACGTGTACGGCCCTACAAGAACCTCATCTCCTACGCCTATTCCAAGTACATGCAGAGCGGTCAGCAGTGCTGTAGTGCCATGTGTAGTGGCAAGACAGCGCTTGGCCCCGAGCAACTGGGCGTATTTTTTTTCAAATTCTGCAACTACTTTAGCCCTCGACCATACACCGCTGCGCAGCACAGATAGAACGAGCTGCTCGTCTGCATTTTTGTCCCATATAGGCCATCCAGGAAAGGGTTTAGTTCTAACAGGTCGACCGCCGAGAATCGCCAGTTTACCTGCCTTCTTGCTGACATCTCCGTATGCAGGTGGCACCCCAGGGATTGTTCTTGAGGCAATTGCAGAAAGGGAACCTGCCGAGGCCGCAGCTATAAATTGTCGTCTGTTTAAACGATTTATGTTCATTTCTCACCCCTTTCATTTTGTACTGTTATCATTAGCATCTATAGCGACAAACATGCAAGCTAAATTTCCCAACGTCGGCTGTGCTGAGCACACCAAAAAGATGGTGGGCACAGCTCAGCCTACCTCCTTTCCCGCACTTTATCCACCAATTCATGCACTTTATATATGATCCGAAACTCAACCGAAGGTGCGAATGGCCCCGGCAGCATGGTATAGCGCATCGCCTCGCCGCCTTCATAGCCACCTTCCTTCAGGACACGCACAGAAGGCACGTAGCCGAAGACATCATTGCAATAGCCTGCCACCCAAACTGGCGGACCGGCCAGCTCGGCTTTGAGACGCAGCGAATAATCAACCACCACTTCACCGGCCAGCGCCACTATGGTTAAATCGTTGCCGAATTGGACGACCTGCACTAAATACGGATATGTTGTGCGAATCTCGCCTGTTTGCTCTAATTCCTTTAGCAGCACTTCAGCGTGTCGGCGGTCGTACTTGTTATCAGATTTTGCCTGTTCTTCGAGCTGCTCTCGGCTGGGTGGTTTCGCAAACTTTAGAGTGACGGTTTCCAGGACCGACCGGATTGGTCCGCGGATGGGTCGTGGTTGTGAGATTAGCGCTGCCTCGACCGCGTTGGCCAGTGCGCGGCCATGCTGCATGGAATACTCGAGGCTGCGTGGCCCACGTCGGGGATAGGGATTCTGGTCGCCGCCGCAGCCAGCCACAAACAACGTCGTCACACCAGGATGTGCCTCTTCTATATACTGCTGGGCGAAACCAGAGTAGTCGCCACAAAACTTATAAAAGCTCAGCGTGGTATTATGGCACGCATAACCGAACAATACGGCTTGCAATTTGCCGTCCGGGCTATCAACCCTTAGAACTGGAACATCATGGTCTACCGGGCCATCGGGGTTAGGAGCAATCCGGTAGCCCCGTTCGGTTTTTAATCGGCGGTTCATGGCAAAACCCGCCCGGGCATGTGAATAAGACAGCCGTACCTCAGCTAAGTTCTCTATGGCCCGACCGACCAGTTGCAGCAGTTTCTGCTGCAAAGCCTCAACGTACTGCCGGCTTCTTTGAATGTATTCTGGTGACAGTCCGTAGAAAGAATCCCCATAGATGGAATACTTTGTTTCCCTTATCACTGGACCACAATGAGTATGAGATGCGTTCATCAGCAAACTCTCAGGGGGTAGGTTATGGCACTCGTTGACTTCCTTTTCCAGCCAATTGCGCAACGGGCGAGGGATGCCGATCAAATCGACCGTGACGATTACCAGTCTGCTGCCCAGAGCATCTTCCAATGCCAGTACCTTGGCGTACAGCTCGCTCGCCTTTCCCTCCGATGGTTTTGTTCTTGCTGCGTACCCAGCGAGCCACATAGACTGCTCTGGCGTGATGACCTCTGAGGCGAGACCGGCTTTGAACTTTTCCTGCTGCTGGTTTGCTCCGGCCTGGACCGTCAAACTGGCCAGAACAATCAAACATAACAGTATCCAATATAGCGTGCTCAGTTTGCCTTGTCGATTCATTTTGGTACTCCTCTAATAATATGGGTTGGTCTGACTATACAATAATACCCAGGTCATACGTCTAATTTCAACATATTTTACAAGAATTTTACGCGCTTGGCATCCCGCACCAATTGCCCGCGCAGTGCGGAAACCATCTCTGTGATAGGCAGAACTCCCATAGCAGAGCAATTGGTGCGGGAGGCATTTTTCACTCTTGCAGCCGGGTCTTGCTGCCGCTATAATGCCGCTGCTCGGACTTACGGCAAATCGCAAATTGCTAATCGCGAATCGCAAAGGGCGATAAGCAACAAGCGATTTTCGAGGTGCATTTATGTTGGGCGTCAGACTTATTGATTGGGTGGTCATTATTGTTTACCTGGTAGGTATTACCTTCATCGGCCTGTGGGCGATAAAAAAAGTCCGCAGCGCCGCCACTTTCTTTATCGGCGACCGCAAGTTCGGAAAGGTGATGATGGCCTTTTTTATGTTCGGCTCCGGCACTCACTCCGACCAGGCCGTCAGCGTTGCCGCCAAGACCTATCGTGTCGGCGCATCCGGTATCTGGTATCAATGGCTGTGGCTTTTCGTAACGCCGTTTTTCTGGCTGCTCGCACCATTTTTCCGCCGGATGAGGGCTATAACCACCGGAGACTATTTTGAGGTTCGTTACGGACGCAGCGTCAGTGGTCTCTATGCCGCCATGGGAATGTTGCCGCTTCTGGTTGCCATCGGTGTTATGTTAAAGGGCTCCGGGGCGATGGTCGAGGCCGTCTCCGGCGGTGCTATAAGTTCTAATCTCGCCATTATGGCGATGACGGTCATGTTTGTAATCTACGGCGTTGCTGGGGGGCTGGCCGCAGCTATCGCCACCAATTTTATCCAGGGACTGCTAACTATTGTCCTGTCTTTTCTCATTTTGCCGTTTGCATTGGCGGAAGTCGGCGGTATGAGCGGTCTGCGGCAATCAATCGCTCAACTTTCAATAGCTAATCCCGATATGCCCGATATGCTGTCTCTTGTAAGCCCTGGCGAGATTAACCTATTTTTCATCATAGTTATTGTTGTTAATGCCCTGGTCGGCTGGGTAACTATGCCTGAAACCATGGCAAACTGCGCCGCCGGAAAAACAGAAATGGAGGGCAGAATGGGTGTCACCGTAGGGATATTCGGCAAAAGGATATGCACCATCGCCTGGATGCTCACGGGCTTGTGCGCCGTGGCTATGTATACGCAGCTTGCAGATGCTGACCTGGCTTATGGCAAAATGGCACGCGACCTGCTGCCCGGTATTGCCCCCGGGTTGATTGGGTTATTCATCGCCTGTATGCTCGCTTCTGTTATGAGCACTTGTGATTCGCTGATGGTAGTTGCTTCAGCCTTGTTTACCGAAAACATCTACAAAAAATTCTTCGTGGTCGGCAAAGTTGATAAACACTACACCCTCGTCGGCCGTATCGTATCGGCTCTAATCGTGGTCCTGGGCATCTTTTTTGCCTTCAACGTGCCCAGTGTCGTACAAGGCCTGGAATTCTACTGGAAGGTTTCCGCTCTTATGGGAATTGCTTTCTGGGTGGGGCTTTTCTGGCGCCGAGCTACGGTAGCCGGTGCCTGGGCCGCAACGCTGACAAGCTTGGGTTTACTTATTTTCACCAGCACAAACGCCTTTGGCATAATAGGCTGGGATTTTAACACCCACTTTGCTGACAAGCTGCCAGCTTTTATGCTGTGGGAGGGCAAGCTCTACCTGCCGTGGCAGATGATTATTTATTTAAGTGCCGGTTTTGTGGTCCTGGTTGTGGTCAGTTTGCTTACCCGGCCGGTTCCAGCAGAAAATTTGGACCGGCTTTATACCTGTCTGCGAACGCCCATCAGCCCCGGCGAACCAGAAGCTGAGCAGCCCGTGACACTTCCTTCGGGCGTCCAGCCGGGACCCAGAAATGTCCTTATTGACCATCCTGATTTCGAGATACCCAGGCCAACGCTGATTGGCATCCTCGGATTTGGCATCGCCTGGCTCGGCGTCGCAGCGCTCGTCGGCGTAGTGTATTGGATAATTGGATGATGGAAAAATGCAAATCGCAAATCGCTAATTGCTAATCGCAAATGGCGAATCGATAAGCGATTTGCGACAAGCGATTTGCGATACGCGATAGGCAGTGAAAGGAGCTCGGTTATGGTGCGAAATGCGGTTTTGTTTGTATTGGCAGTTTGCCTATCGACAGTGTTGTTTTCCTGTACCGAGAAAGAGGACAGAAAAATGAAAGACTACGCCGGCAAAGTAAAGCTTATAACTCTCAATCCAGGGCATTACCATGCGGCACTTCTACAGAAAAGTATGTACGAAGGCGTTGACCCTGTCGTCCACGTCTATGCCCCGGAAGGCCCCGAACTGCAAGAATACCTCAAACGCATCCAGAGTTTCAATAACCGCCCTGAAAATCCTACCAGTTGGCAGCAAAAAGTTTACACCGGGGATGATTACCTCGAAAAGATGCTCGCTGAAAGGAGCGGTAATGTCGTGGTTTTGGCCGGCAACAACCGGAAAAAAGCCCAGTACATAAAAGCAGCCGTCGATGCCGGCATCAACGTTTTCTCTGATAAGCCGATGTGTATTGATGAGGATGGATTTAAACTTCTTCAGCAGGCCTTTGCCGTAGCGCAAAAAAAAGGCGTCTTGATTTATGATATTATGACCGAGCGTTTTAATATACTTTGCATCTTACAAAAAATGCTGGTGCAGAATTCTGAGGTATTTGGCCAATTACAAACCGGCTCGGTCGATGAGCCTGCGGTTGTAAAAGAAAGTGTCCACCATTTCTTCAAATATGTCTCCGGCTTACCTATCAAGCGGCCCACCTGGTATTTTGACACCGCCCAGCAGGGTGAAGGGCTGGTAGATGTAACCACTCACCTGATAGACCTGGCCATGTGGACGTGCTTTCCAGAGGGGGCGATAGATTACCGAACAGACATCGTGATGAAAAAGGCCAGGCGCTGGCCGACGATGATTAACCGACAGCAGTACGAAAAAGTAACAGCAGCGCCGGATTTCCCAGATTTTCTAAAAGCAAAATTAAATGACGAAGGCCTTTTGCCCGTATACTGCAACGGAGAGATGATTTATACCATGAAGGGTATTGCCGTCAAGATAAAGGTTTCCTGGAATTTTCAGGCCCCAGAAGGGGGTGGAGACACGCATTATTCATTGTTCAGGGGCACCAAGGCAAATGTTATCATCCGTCAGGGCAAAGAGCAGAACTATCGGCCGCAAATTTATGTAGAACCGGCCCCAGGCGCCAACACTGAGCAGTTGGCAGCTTCTCTAAAACAAGCGGTCGCCGAGCTACAAAGCAAATACCCCGGATTGGCGCTTATCAAACCCCAC
>JBHIDV010000118.1:0-7732 GCA_046760285.1 Sedimentisphaerales bacterium | reverse complement strand
ATCCACCATTTTCCGGCCTTGGTCGATGGTAAGTCCGAGTGGCTTTTCGCAGTAGATAGCTTTGCCTGCTTTGGCCGCCGCTATGGTTGGCAGCGCGTGCCAGTGGTCCGGCGTTGCAATTGAAACCGCGTCGATGTCATCCCGAGCCACGAGTTCGCGAAAGTCGCTATATGTAGCACAACCCGTGCTGTTGTATTTACTGGCCAGCAAATCCTTTGCTCTTTTACGCCGGTCGGCATCCACATCGCAAACACAGACAATCTGAACTTCACCTGTTCCAAGCAAACTCTGCATAATACTCGTGCCTCGACTGCCTACACCAATACAGCCCATGGTGATGCGGTTGCTTGCAGCGACATTGCCGGCTTTGCCCAGCGCCGAGGAGGGGACAATATATGGAGGGACCCCGCTTCGCGGGAACCCAAATACTGCCACGCCCCCGGCAGTACCTATAGCCCTTTTCAAGAAGGTGCGGCGCTTTATAGGCTGTCTTGCATCCATAACATAGCCTTAAGTTCTTTGGCTAAGCTGTCCGCTCATCTCGGAAAGCTGTGCTCGCTTTTCTCTCTTAGAATGAGAGCAGACACTGCCAGATATACATATAGCCCAGTGCGTCGATGTCTTGCCAGACTTTGCGAATAAGCTCTTTGTCTCCCGAAATCTGGGGCAGCTCCTTGACCTTCTCTTGCCACGGGATACAAACACCCGGCTTTTTCTTCGATTTCTTTTGTTTAGACACTCGTGACATTTGAATATTCAGTCAATAATCAATAATCATTTATCGTTTAATATACTCCGTATTCACGGGTGAATTCCGTCATAGTTTTAATGTTATCAATCTTGGCGTCATCCTGGACGATAGCGCTGGCATCCATGATGTAGCCGCCGTCGCTGGCCACGCCGTCGATTACTTTTTTGCAATATTGTCGCACCTCATTCGGCGTGCCGGTAGCCAACAGCCAATTCGGGATGCCGCCGCTGATGCAGAACCTCTGCCCCAGCGCTCTGTGCACCTCAAAAATGTCGCCCTGGTCGACGTGATAAACGATTGATTTCTCTGGCAGCTCTGCAAAGGACTTCAAATGCGCGTCCCAATTACCCTCGGCGTAGAACAGAACCTGATGGCCATGAGACCATATTTCCTCGATTATCGGCTTCAGTGTCGGCCAATAGAATTTGTTGAAATGCTCCTGCGAGAAGAAGGGCACACATCCCCGATGCATCCAGTACCCAATGGGCACATTTTTGTCTGGGTCCGCTCCAGAAAGGGCTATATGTGTTAGGTGCGGCATCAGCGCCTCGCAAGCAGCCAGGACCTTTTCTGGACGTTCCAAGACATCTCTGACCAGCCCCAGATAGCCCCGCAACTTGTCGGCAATAATATCGAACGGCGCCTTCAGAATCCCTGAGATAGCTGACACAGTCCCTGACTCGGTTCGCAACAGTTCATTTTGCTTACCGAACGCGTTAAAGTACGTCAGCATCGCCATCCCGCCTTTCAGAAAGGATAGGTTGTTGCGATATGACGTCTGTTCACCCATAGCGCTGACGTCAGTCGACACGCGTGGAAGCCAAACGTTGAACAAAAACCCGGTGGGGTCCTCGATGAGCTGGTCATATTCGTCCGGCTTCATAAACGCCTCTTCTTCGGATGGTTCGATGTATTGAAAACCCGTATCGGGTGGAATGTCGATGCCTGGGACTCCGTAGTACTTCAGCCCGATAGCCTGTGTCAGTCCCGTCCATACATAAACCATGTTAGATACTACTGCGTCCCAATCGAAATCGGCTGCGCACTTGCGAACCGCTGCAAACGCCTTTTCAAAATCGTGTGTTACCTCCTGACAGGTGTAACCGGCGTATTTAGCCGTAAATTCTGCCACAAATGGGCGAATGGGAATCATATCCGGCTTTTCGTTGCGCATAGCGGTAACGTAGCGATTGAGCCGCTGGCCATACAGTTGTTCCATGTCTTTACCCATTATGTATAAACATATTCGAATTAAGTCAAAGCGTTAAGCAATGACTACTTCTCAAGCCCGACGATTTCGGCTGGTCCGCCAGCTCGTTTCAGCCTGCATTTGATCGTGCCTTTACTTTTCAGGCCGTATGCTTTCAGAGTAGCATAGTCATCGGTAGGAAGAAGCGCTGTAAACTCACCATCGGACAGTCTAACTTTCAGTACATAACCTCCCTCAATCTGCTCTAAACTGGCCTCCTTCGGCACTCGGTCTTTGATTCGATGTGGACGATAAAGTGTCACGAACTCTATACGTTTCTTTTTGCTTGGTGTTGTCGCTGTCAGGTGCCATTCGCGCAGCTTGATATGTGGCCGCGGGTTGGGGTCGTACTGGTTGGTCTGCTTAAAGGTCAAGCCTGACGGCCTGAGAAAATCAATATCACAAACTACGTCCTCGTTGCGCACCTCAATGCTGTGCTGGTCCATCACGTTGATTTTCTTGATGGCATGAAGCCAGTATTCAAACGTGGAGGGCTCACCGGCCTCCAGGCGGTCATAAATAACGACTAATTCTGGCTTGACAAAAATAATAGCACGCGTGAAACGCTCGAGCGGGGGCTCATAGGCTCGTCCCGCCTCACCAACAACGATGTCTATCGACGGCGTAGTTTTGAAGGCAACGACTTTACCCTTAGCCTTTGCAGTACGCTTCGCTTGGCCCCGGCCGTTAACCGTGATATTGTTTACCGAGCGGGTGCTCCACATCCAGTCGCGATGATGTGGGCCTCCATAGTTGTAATAACGGCCGGTCCGGATAAGCAGTCGCTGGCCATATGCCCAGAGCACAAACGAATTGTTAGCCGCATTGCCGTGCGATTGTGTACCCATGGGACTCGACTTGAAGATAACTTGTACGTCTTCATCAGCGCTGGTCAGCGTTGTATTGAGGTAAGCCTGTCCTGTGCCTCTGAACAGCCGTGATGCCGGCAGGTCATCGGGCGCCTTGGGTTTGACCTTCGTCAGCGCGCCGCGGATAAAACCGATGTAGCCAGACGTTGTGGCCGGGCCACCCATCTGCTCAACATACCACTGCCAATGCCCGTTGCCAGCTTGCGCGGCGAGCTGACTCATCAACGGCACGAGGTTTGAAGCCCTTCTGCGATTGGCTCCGTCGCCAAATCCGCCGCTAACTTTGCCCGGCGGCATCAGGTACATCGCATAATAGCCGGCCCTGGAAAAGTACGGCTTGTCATAGGCGTTGATGCCCATGGCCTCTCGCATCACATCCGCCCACCAGGTGAAACGACCGATGTAACTGGACCAGTAGCTCACGCCCTCGTGCCAGCCGCCGTCGTCGTCCGTCCAGACAGGATACACATTAAAAAAGACATTGGTTGCGAACCATACCCAGTCCTCGGCATCTTCAACCTCGCCAAGAAAAGCGATACCGACCTCGCCGAGAAAATGCCACGCCCGGTTCGAGTGGCTGGAATACGGCTGCCAAAGGTGACGCGGACACAGGTGCTGGTACATCTCATCGCCGCGAGTCTTCATCACCTTTCGGCAAATTTCTTTCTCCTCTTCGCTCAGCAGGTCGTTGACGAACGTGTACGTCCGCGAGAAATAATAGGCATACGGCATACCCGCCTCGTCATTGTAACGGTAGCCGGTACTGCCCTTGGGATCCCACTTGGCACACTCCAGTAAGATTCGTTTAGCCTCCAGGCCGTATTTCTCCTGCCCACCGAGCAGCCGTGTAAATGCCAACGTTGCTGCACCGTTAAGGGCCCTGATTGTATATGTCCGGTTGCCCCACCAGAGCTGCCTCCACGCCTCGCTGCCCCGTACCATACCCTTCGGGTATTTCCGCGGCTCCTTCGTCGAAGGCGGTTTAGCTAAGAGCCTTTCACATTCTTTCACCAGCTTCTCATACTCAGTTTTCATTTTACCCTGCGCAAGCCTTCGCAGCCGCTCCAGGTTCTCTGGCCGCATAAAAAGACGCGGATGGCTCTTAGGTATCCGGGAAATTAGCTCCTTACGTGACGGTAACGGCATCGTCACAGCATCGCGTGCAATGGTAAATGTTCGCGGCTTACTCCAGTTCGTATACCGGCCTTTGTTGTCTTTCCCACGATAGCGCCACGTATAAGTGCCTGGCTTAAAAGTCCGCGGCGGACAATGCACATTAAACTCCAGATTTTCCGCTCGATATTTCACTTTTTTAAACTTCGTGTCACGTGCACACTCGATCTGCCATGTTAATCCCTTTTGTGGCCGCCAACTAAAACTGGGCGGATTAACCTGCGAGACTGCACCATCAGCAGGGCGGTAGCCCCACTCACCAGGCTCAGCAGGCCGTTCGTTCAGCTTCAGCTTCTGTCCAGCGGCCAGTCCCGGCACCAGAACCAGTGACACAAACAGAATCACAGCAGAAACCGGTGTAACCAAACTTCTGTTAGACCAATACATCTTGCCGATCATAATTCTTCCTCCAAAAGTGACCCAACCAATTCCTTGATATTGGCTATACTATTACGAACGCAATATTTCTTTATGCCTTCAATAATTTTTACTGCACATCCCGGCTCAATAAAATTCGCCGTACCAATACCAACTGCCGACGCGCCGGCGATGATAAACTCAATGGCGTCAGAAGCAGTTCTGATGCCTCCCATACCTAAAATCGGTATTCCGCGGTCTTTCGCAACTTCGTTGTAGACCTTATTAACCAGATAAACCGCTATTGGTTTTATTGCTGGGCCCGATAAGCCACCCGTCCTATTTGCCAAGATGGGTTTACGAGTTTCGATATCGACAGCCAAAGCCGTAAAGGTATTTACCAGACTAAGTGCATCCGCACCGGCCTCAACTGCCGCCCGGGCAATTACGCTGATGTCGGTGACGGTAGGGGACAGCTTAACCATCAAGACTTTTTCTCCGACAGCCTTTTTCACTGCTGAAGTAATCTCTGTTACCTGCTGTGGGTCTTTGCCGAAACTTATGCCACCTTTCTCAACATTAGGACAGCTAATATTCAGCTCAAATCCAGCTATTGCCGGTTCTGTCGCCAGACGTTGCGCTACTGTAACATATTCACCGATAGTCTCGCCAGCTAAATTTACAAATACAGGCACGGCTAATTTTTCAAGAATAGGCAACTTTTCCTCGATGAATTTTTCTAATCCGATGTTAGCCAAGCCAATTGCGTTAAGCATCCCGGCATCGGTCTCGACTATTCTCGGCGTGGCGTGGCCCTTTCTTGGCTTAGCGGTGATACTTTTAGTGATAAATCCGCCGAGAGAGTTTACATCCATAAAGTCAGCTAATTCATCACCATATCCACACGTCCCCGAAGCCGTAAAAACCGGATTAGCTAACCGAATCCCCGCAAAATCAACCGAAATGTCAAGCTCCTGTTCCATACGTCTACGAACGAAAAACACTATTGCTATGTGGCTTTTTCAGCTCCTCTATTGGACCTTTCCCAATCCGCGCAATCTGCGAAATCCGTGGTTAAAATACTACTTCTCTACTGTCGAAAACAGGGCCATCTTCGCAGCACAATTTATAAATAGTTTCGTTTGAGTCGTCCACTTTGCATTCCACTGCGCAGCTTTGGCACACGCCGAAGCCGCAGGCCATCCGCCGCTCCATACTGACCTGACAATCAATATTTTTCTCTTTGGCAATTTCGGCCAATCGCGCCAGCATAGCTTCGGGTCCACAGCCGTATATAATGATTTTGTCATGCCCGGAGCCGTATTTGGCGAGCCAGTCTAAAAGGCAGTCAGTTACCGACCCAGCAAAGCCTGCGGAGCTGTCATCGGTCGCCACCTGTGATTTAACGCCAAACTTGGCAAACTCCGGCAGTACAAAGCCTAATTGTTGCGAAATCTCATCCAGTCGGCTCTCAAAAGGCAACTGGCTTGCCGTCCTGGCACCGGCAATCACGATGGTCTCAATATCACAATGTTCAGCCGTAAGAATCTTTGCCAAGTGCTGCAATGGTGGAGCCCCCATCCCGCCGACAATCAAGAGGGCGGTTTTTTTGTCGTGCGGCACCCAAAAGCCATTGCCCAAAGGCCCAATTATGTTAATCGAATCGCCCGTAGTTAAAGTGGTCATTCGCAAGGTGGCTGGCCCAACAACACAATATAAAAGCTCAGCGGCAGTTCTATCTTTCTGGGCTTTTGTCTCCGTGAAGCTAAAGGGCCTCCTCAGGAGTATCTGACGTCTGGATGCGTCAGCTAAATCTTCGGGGATGCTGTCCGATGACGGCAGGGCGGTGGTGGAAAGGTCCAACTGGACAAACTGTCCCGGCTTAAACTTGCTAAAGGCCACAGCGGCTGAGCCCGAAAACTCCAGTTTCAGTTTATAAAAACGCTCTGCGATTTGTCTGTTGGCCGATACAGCCGCAGTAAAAATCCCTCTCTTAGCTGAATGTGTTTCCGTCATGGTCATATACCTTGACACCTTCTACTACTTTGCATACGTGGACTGCATATCTGTCGGCAAACTCAGGTCGAGACCGCGTATAGGCAGTATCTACAGCGTGTTTTACCGCCTCCACACTGTCGGCTCGCACAATTGCACCTGATGCTCCCTTATCACCGCCGCCTAACATCCGTTCTCCCAGAACGCCAGGGACGCTCCGTACAATGTCACACATTGTCTCGAGCTCCGGCCCTGAGATTTTGTAGTCGTCCCGCAGACCGATACCGTCCTGTCTGAATATCTGCCCGACCGTTTCAATGTCACCAGCCTTCCACGCACCGAGCATCTGGTAAAAGCGCTTCTGTGCATTAAAGATGTACTTTAGCCGGTCGCAGAGGTCTGGGTATTTGCTGCCAAATTTGCTTATAATCTTTTTATATGTTGCATCATCCTTGATATCCGCAAGGCAGGAAATGTCGAAACCGGCTTTTTGCAGAATCGAAACAAGCTGCTGGCACTCTGCTCTTCGGATGGCGTAGGTTGATTTTTCCAGACCGGGCCGTTCAGTGCCGGTGTCAAGCACAACGAGTCGAAAATTGGTTGCGCGCGAGCCAATCGGCACATATTCTATCGACCTGTCTTTTGGATTATAATATGTCCCCATCCCTTCACGAGAAAACAGGATCATGGTCTGGTCGAGCTTGCCACATGGTGAGCCGATATAGTCGTTCTCCACTGCCTGAGCCAAATCAACAATTGTCATCTTGTTTTCAATCTCAATAGCATTAGCGTCGCAAACTGACAGAATCAGATTCAAGCTGAGCGAAGCGGACCTGCTCATTCCTCCACCAGGAATATTGCCGTAAATAACGCCGTCAATCCCCTGGTTGAGTTTATATCCTTCGCGCCTCAGAATAAAGTCGACACCATATGGAAATCGTCCCCAGGTTTGTGCTATATGGGGCGACTTTGGCTGTGGGACATTGCCAATTTGGAACTCAATTACACCATCATCTGGAAAGTTCGCACTAAAGAGCCTTACTTCATCAGTACGATTTGGCTTGTACGCCAGCCAGATGAATCGATCGGTTCCTACGCCAAACAGTTCCGTGCCGTTGTAGTCGCCGTGCTCGACACCCAGGCAAAACCGCGATGATGTTCTTCTTATTTTACCACCATCAATATTTAGACTTTTATCCTTTGCGAATTGGCAAATCTTCTCCAGCGTGACTTTATCTTCTTTAGTTAGCTCCATTTTCTAACTCTTAATGATATATGTGCTTACCAGAAGATTACGTAAAGAGCAAGGGTAATAACTATTACCAATCCGCCCAGCCA
>JBHIDV010000117.1:0-7759 GCA_046760285.1 Sedimentisphaerales bacterium | reverse complement strand
AGGCTGTTTTCACTGTAAATACGTCTCACAGGCAGAGGTGTTTTTACATTAGCGGAGCTGGACATGGAAATCTGGCAAATATTTTCAAATATTTGATTAATTTTTTGTTTTTTTGCACCAGAGAGCCAAAAATTCGTATAATACACTACCAAAATAATAGGGATAATAGGAAATCAAAGATGAATCTTTCGACTCGCACCAGGTACGGAATAAGAGCCATATTAGAACTGGCTGAAAGTTATGGGCAAGGGCCTTTGCAGCTAAAAATCATTGCCCAGCACCAGGATATATCCGCGAAATATCTGGAGCAAATAATGGCTATGCTCAAATCAGGAGGATTTGTCAGGAGTATTAGAGGTGCCAAAGGCGGATATACTCTTGCCAAAGCTCCAAATCAGATTAAACTTAGTGATGTTTTCGATTGCTTAGAGGGGTCTGTGACTACTGTCGAATGCATCGAAAACGAAGATTACTGTGTGCGGGTCGCCGATTGTACAGCCAGGCAACTCTGGATACAGGTGGACAGAGCGATTAAAAGTGTTCTGAAGTCTATAACATTACAGGACCTGGTTAATAGGACCAAAGATAAACGAGTCTTAGATTATCAAATATAGGGACAGAGAAGAAATTATGAGTGCAATATTCGAGGATATCACGGCCGTAATTGGTTATACGCCGTTGGTCAAAATCAACAAACTTGGGTCAGATAATGCCACTATTTTAGCCAAGCTTGAATTTTATAATCCCTGCGGCAGCGTGAAGGATAGAATTGCCTTGTCGATGATAAGAGCTGGTGAAAAGCAGGGGCTTATAAAACCGGACACCGTTATAATCGAACCGACCAGCGGTAACACAGGTGTAGGACTGGCCTTTGTTTGTGCTGCAAAGGGATATAGATTGATATTGACCATGCCTGAGTCGATGAGCATTGAGCGGAGAAAGCTGCTGCAATTGTTCGGTGCAGAACTGGTGCTAACGCCGGCTGAACGTGGTATGACCGGTGCTGTGGAAAAAGCTGAACAGCTTGTGGCTCAGAACAGTAATGCCTTTATGCCGCAGCAATTTAACAATCCTGCGAATCCACAGATTCACCGAGAAACAACCGCAAAAGAAATTTGGCAGGATAGCAATCACAACGTAGACATTTTCGTGGCTGGGGTGGGAACAGGCGGAACGTTAACTGGATGTGGCGAAGTGTTGAAACAACATAATAAGAACCTCAAAACGGTAGTGGTAGAGCCGAAAGACTCACCGGTGCTTTCTGGCGGTAAGCCGGGACTGCACAAAATACAAGGCATCGGAGCTGGATTTATCCCACAGGTGTTGAATATGGATGTCGTCGACGAGATTATCCAGGTTTCCAATGAGGACGCTATGGAAACGGCCCAACAACTGGCAGCGAAAGAGGGCATATTGGCGGGGATAAGTTCAGGCGCTGCCATGTGGGCGGCAATACAAGTCTCGCAGCGAGACGAAAACCAAGGCAAAACCATAGTAGTGATTTTGCCCGATACCGGCGAAAGGTATATCTCTACCGAAATGTTTTAGCAATAGCGGAAAGTTTTTGTTTTTTCTGAGAGGCCCGACAATGCGAAAGACCAAGTTGACCAACAAAAAAATTGAAGAGCTGGTGGGTAGAATCGGTCGGACGTATCTTGGCGATTCCGGCATAAATTTTATCGATGCCTCTAATTTGCCGGTGCGAGCTAAGATTTTGGAGATTCTTGATTTGCTCTTTGAAGTGCTTTTTCCAGGCTATACCGGCAAAAGAACAATTACAAAATCAAATGTTGACTTCATTATCGGTGATATTCTCTGGCAAATTTACACGGAACTTTCTGAGCAGACAGAGCGAGCTTATCAATATCAGTGTAGAATAAGGAAATGCGACGGCTGTGACTGCCGAACTATGGCCGAGAACGTCACTCAACATCTGTTGGCTCAACTGCCGAAGGTCAGAGAACTGCTGAAAGGTGACGTCGGTGCAGCTTTTGATGGCGACCCTGCGGCAAAATCTTATGAGGAGATTGTGATAAGTTATCCCTGCATCATAGCAATTGCCACCTATCGCATTGCCCACGAACTGTATCTAAAACAAGTGCCGTTAATTCCGCGGATAATGACTGAATGTGCACATGCAAAGACCGGCATTGACATCCATCCCGGAGCAAAGATAGGCAGAAACTTCTTTATCGACCACGGTACCGGCGTAGTAATAGGCGAAACTACAATTATAGGCGATAATGTGAAGATTTATCAAGGAGCTACGTTAGGAGCTTTGAGCTTTCCGAAGGATGAGAGAGGAAGAATAATAAAAGGCGGCAAGAGGCATCCCACCATAGAGGACAATGTAACTATCTATGCTGAGGCGACGATATTAGGAAATGTGGTCATCGGAAAGGGCGCCATAATTGGTGGTAATGTCTGGATAAAGGAATCAGTGCCGGCTGGGGTTACCGTTAGTACACCACATCCTGATTTGGTCTACACAAAACACAAAAAAGGTAAAAAATAATACGAGATTCGATTTTGGAAGAACGATTACTGGGAAAAATAAAGCAGCTAAAGGATAAGCATAGAGCGGTAATACTGGCGCATAACTATCAACCTGCCGAAATACAGGACCTGGCTGATTTCACCGGCGATTCCTTGGGGCTGAGCATAAAGGCAGCCGAAACCGACGCGAAGGTAATCGTATTCTGCGGCGTACAGTTTATGGCCGAAACCGCTGCTATTCTTTCTCCAGAAAAGACCGTCCTTTTGCCGGACAGGTTTGCTGGCTGTCCGCTGGCAGATATGATTACCGCAGACGAGCTGCGCCAGCTAAAGCAAGAACATCCAGATGCGTTGGTGGTCTGTTATGTCAACAGTTCAGCAGAAGTCAAAGCTGATAGTGATTATTGCTGCACCAGTGCTAACGCCATCGAGCTGGTAAGCTCTTTGCCACAGGATAGGCCTGTTATCTTTGTACCAGACCAGCATCTCGGCCAATTTGTTGCCGAGAGAACAGGCAGAGACCTCATACTATGGCCAGGCTATTGCCATGTACATGTGGTGATAACCGAAGAGGATATAAAAAGCAAAAAAGCGAAATACCCTGATGCGATTGTAATGGCGCATCCGGAATGTACAAAGCCGGTTAAGGAGCTTTCAGAACAGCTACTGAGCACCGGCCAAATGCTCAAGTTTGCTAAGACCAGCGCCGCAAAGCGATTCATAGTAGCAACTGAAATAGGAATAATTCATGCCTTGAAAAAGCAGAATCCTGACGCTGAATTTATTGCGGCAAGTGACAGAGCAGTCTGTCCTAATATGAAGCGTATTACTCTGGACAAAGTCATAGGGGCATTGCAAGATTTGCAATACGAAGTAACGGTGCCCGAGGAGGTAAGAATGAAAGCGAAAAACGCACTCGAGAGGATGGTAGAGATCTTACCTGCAAAATAGTTTATATTTAACCCCCACTTTTACTGGGGGTTGTTTAGCCCCCAATTTATTGGAGGGTTATTTGGCCTTTAGAAAAGTAGAGTTCAATAAAAAGGATTTACGAATATGGCAAAAGAAGCCAAATATCATCTGGAGACATTAGCTCTGCATGCCGGCCAAAAGGCCGATTCAGATACGCTCAGTCGAGCTGTGCCCATTTATCAAACTACCAGCTATTGTTTCAAAGATACCGACCATGCAGCGAGGCTTTTCGCATTACAGGAGTTTGGCAATATTTATACTCGGCTGATGAATCCCACCACGGATGTGTTTGAGAAACGCTTGGCTGCGTTGGAAGGTGGTGTAGGCGGCCTGGCTTTTAGTTCAGGCCAGTCGGCAATCTATGTAAGTATCTTCAATATTTGCGGTGCAGGGGGACACATTGTATCTTCCAATTCGCTTTATGGTGGGACAGTCACGCTATTTAGTCAAACATTTGCCAAACTGGGCATTGGGGTTACTTTCGTCGACCCCAGAGACCCGGAGAATTTTGCCCAGGCAATTAAAGACAATACTCGCTTAATTTACATTGAAACTATCGGCAATCCCAAAAACGATATTCTGCAATATGAAAAGATAGTAGACATTGCCCATAAAAATGGTATGCCGGTAATCTGTGACAATACCGTGACGACACCGATACTGTTTCGGCCTATTGAGTATGGTATCGACATTGTGGTTCATAGTTGCACGAAGTTTATCGGTGGACACGGCACTTGTATTGGTGGAGCAATCATTGATTCTGGCAAGTTCGACTGGACGAATGGCCGATACCCTGAGCTAACTGAGCCGGACCCAAGTTACCACGGCGTAAAATACGTCCAGCAATTTGGTGAATTGGCATACATCATCAAAGCCAGGACACAATTTTTACGGGATATGGGTAGTTGCATGTCACCGTTTAACGCATTTTTGTTTCTGCAAGGACTGGAGACCCTGCATTTGCGTATGCCCAGACACAGTGAAAATGCACTGAAACTGGCGCAGTGGCTCGAAAAGCAAAAGGAAGTTAACTGGGTTAATTATCCTGGTCTTGAATCGCATCCGGATTATGCACTGGCCCAAAAATATTTGCCTAACGGTCAGGGGGCAGTGCTCGGCTTCGGCATTAAAGGAGGCAAACAAGCTGGAATCAAATTTATCGATAATGTAAAATTGGCCAGTCACCTGGCTAATATCGGCGACAGTAAAACCTTGGTGATACACCCAGCCAGTACCACTCATCAGCAACTGAGCGAAGCCGAGCAGCTTGCAGCCGGCGTTACTGAAGATTATATTCGTGTCTCAGTGGGAACCGAACATATTGATGATATAATAATGGATTTTGAACAGGCACTAAAAAATATTGGATAAGCTAATTAGTGAATTGGTTAATTGAGTAATCAGAGCCCCGAGCGTAAGCGAGGGGTATTTAGCCGCCAGTTTCACTGGGGGTCAATGCAACAGGCAATACGAGATACGAATTATGTGGGATTATACGGAAAAACTCAAGGACCATTTTTTTAATCCGCGAAATGTCGGCGAAATAGAAGACCCCGACGGTGTCGGCGAGGTTGGGTCGTTGGCCTGCGGCGACGCCTTGAAGCTAACCTTTAAGCTCGATGAGAATGGCAGAATCAAAGATGCAAAGTTCAAAACCTTCGGCTGTGCCAGTGCTATTGCCACGTCGTCGGTATTAACCGAAATGATAAAAGGCATGACGCTGGCCGAAGCGGCTAAGGTTACGAACAGAGATATCGCCGATTATCTTGGTGGTTTGCCGGAGCAAAAAATGCACTGCTCGGTTATGGGTAGAGAAGCGCTGGAGGCGGCAATTGAAAATTACCGCACCGGCGGCAAGAAAAAACATGAGCTGGAAGGCAAAATCGTTTGCACGTGTTTTGGCGTGACTGAAAAAGAAATCGAGAGAGTAATACGAGAAAATAATCTGATAACCGTGGAACAGGTGACAAATTACTGCAAGGCAGGCGGCGGATGCGGCGGATGCCAGGGCGAAATAGAAAAGATAATAGAAAAGATACAAGGCGAGAAAGCAAAAGTGGTGCCGGCAACGGTATCTCGCCGAGCTGAAAAACTCACAAACATTCAAAAGATACAATTGATTCAGCAGACCATAAACGAGCAAATAAGACCTGCCCTGCGAGCTCACGGAGGCAACATCGAACTAATAGACGTGGAAGGCAACAAGGTTATCGTTGCATTTAGGGGCATGTGTGCGCAATGCAGACTGGCAGAGTTTACCATGAAGGACGTGGTCGAAGCCAGACTAAGGGAATTTGTCAGTGATGAGCTTTTCGTTGAGGAAGATAAGGAATCTGCCAGCGAACCACATAACCATAGGGAATAATCATAAACGTGGTCGCAGAACCCCGCTAAATACTTTGTTTAGCCGTCGCCGGCACAGCGGACGGTCTATTGCGGTTTTAACTCGTGTTAGGACCTTGCTGGAAATAAGGATTCAATACGATGAAAACCATATATTTTGACAACAATGCTACCACGAAAGTGGCTGAAGAAGTGGCTGAACAGATGAAGCCGCTGTTCTGTGAGCTTTATGGCAATCCGTCAAGTATGCATACCTTCGGCGGGCAAATCAGTCATAAAATCCGTCATGCCCGCGAGCAGGTAGCTGCTTTACTTGGCTGTGACCCCAGCGAGATTATATTTACCAGCGGCGGCACGGAAAGTGACAACGCTGCTATAAAAGGCACCCTGGCTGCGCAACCGAATAAACGCAAGATTATAACTTCCAGAGTTGAGCATCCGGCTGTGTTGACAGTATGCCGGGAGTTGGAAAGTCACGGCTATACGATTGTGGAAGTTGGGGTGGATAGCCAGGGACACCTTGATATGGAGCAACTGGAAAGTGAGATTGATGAGGCTACTGCTTTGGTTACGATAATGTACGCAAATAATGAGACGGGCGTGATATTTCCGGTTGATGAAATTGCTGAGTTAGTGACCAGCAAGGGAGTAATATTCCACACCGATGCAGTACAGGCGGTGGGCAAGATTCCGTTGAACTTATCAAAAAGCAACATTGACCTGCTCAGCCTGTCGGGCCATAAGCTGCACGGACCAAAAGGGGTGGGTGCTTTGTACGTCCGCAAGGGAACACGGATAGCGCCATTTATGTTGGGCGGCCATCAAGAAGCAGGTCGAAGAGCCGGCACTGAAAATGTGCCGGGAATCATTGGCTTGGGCAAAGCGTGCGAATTAGCGATAGAAAATATCGAAGAGGAAAATAAGAAAGTTAAGTACCTACGGGACAAGCTCGAAAATGCCATACTGGAAAAATGTCCCGATTGTAGGCTCAACGGCGATAAAGAAAATCGTCTGCCCAATACCAGTAATATTAGCTTTGAGTATATTGAGGGCGAAGCGATTCTGCTTATGCTCGATAAATTCGGCGTTTGTGCCAGTAGCGGCTCAGCCTGCACCTCCGGCTCACTGGAGCCTTCTCACGTATTGCGGGCGATGGGTGTGCCGTTCACCGCCGCCCACGGCTCAATCCGATTCAGCCTGAGTAGATACAACACCGAGGAAGAGGTAGACTACACTATCGAAAAAATGCCGCAGATTGTCAACCAACTTCGCAAACTATCACCTTTCGTGGCGAAGTAACCGCCAGGCTTTATAGCTCGTAGGGTCGGCAAATATTGTCTCTTTCCGCTCTAATTGCCTGTTATAGATTTCAAATAGAAGACTATTATTTTTGAACGACCGTAACTGCGTCACTGAGGTCTGCAAGTTTAGAATTCATTTCTGCTACAAACCTGTCGAGCTGTTTCCGCAAGTTAGAATCTGTTTTTCCAGTTAAGAGTATGACCACACTCTTATCCCAATCCTTGTAATCATTGAGTTGTCCGATTAACCTTTGATATTTTGCGGGTGTGTCCAGGTTATTTTTGATCTCTACAATAACCTTTTCACCGATCATCAAGTCAGCTCTTATTCTTCCTTTACCAAACTGTTTTGTGATCTGAACACCATCGAGTTCTTTGTTAAGAAATCGATACAGAGATTTTTCATAATCCTTTTCGGTTTGACACCTTCTCGGCCTCCATTTTTTGATCAGGTCGACCGTGGCATTCATGCCGTCCCAGAATCGGAATTTGAGTTTATCAAAAGTACCCATTTATACCTTGTCAAGCACAGAATCATATATTCATTTTATGTTTTTACGCAATACGAATCACGAAATACGCACCACGAATAACTGCCGGAGGTGGGGTTCGAACCCACACCCGGGGTGAACCGGACGGGATTTTGA
>JBHIDV010000116.1:0-7772 GCA_046760285.1 Sedimentisphaerales bacterium | reverse complement strand
TGACGGTCCAGCCGGCGATGTCCGTATTGCCAACATCCAGATTGAAATCAATCACGCCAGCAACACTCCAAGTGCTGGGGTCCTTCGCATACGTCTCGAAACTGCCGTTCTGGATGAGGTTAGCCGTTTCGGCTGCTGCCAGGTGCGCCGGCAGCATAATCGCAGCGGTAACCATTAGTATTAGGCACCAAAATGAGTTCTTTTTAACCATGATCTTGTTCCTCCTTTCTGGTTTGATTAGGTTAGGAAACAATTGCGGATTGAATTCACCTTCGATCCAATCTACAGACTTACTGAAAATTTGGCGATACAGGCCGTAAGCTGAATTGATACGCATTAATATGGCATAAACTCACCTCTTATTCATTGGTTCATATCTATTTCATCTTGTGATTTTCAGGCACATGCGCCCTATTCTTATTAGCGGGAAAACGGCCCAGACCGAACGGTCCTATTGAAATTTTTTTCAAAAACTGGTAAAATTTATATAATATTTTTAGTTTATGGAGGTTAGTGAAAGTTGAAGCATACTGTTAACCCCAAGACCCAGCATTTAGTTACGTTGGCCAAGGATGGCGACGAGTCTGCTTTAAACCAACTATGCAAGGTATACGGAGACCGGGTGCTGTGGATAGTGCGGCTTCGTATGGGCAAGGAGCTTCGCTCCAAGCTGGAATCAATGGATTTAGTCCAGGATACTCTTGTTTCCGCCCTGAGGGATTTAGGAGACTTTACATACAAGAGCGAAGGCGACTTTCTGCGGTGGCTGTCACGAATAGCCGAAAACACACTCCGCGATTACGTGGATAGACTCCACGCGAATAAGCGCGATATTCGTAAACAGGTTCGACTCGATACACGTGAGCAGGCCACTAAGAACGGCTTTGCCGGATTGGCTCGGCCCGTTGACGGTACAACGCCGAGTGTAATAATGTCCAAAAAGGAGGAGCTGGATAGGCTTGAGAAAGCCATGGATGAATTGAGACCCGAACACAGAGAAGTGATTGTCCTTACGAAAATCGAAGGACTTTCATACCAGCAAGTAGGGGACAAAATAGGCAAGAGCAGCGATGCAGTGAGAATGCTCGTTGCTCGGGCGATGGCAGCACTGGCGAAGGCCTTTGAGAGAATCTAATGGTTAGACCAATTAACGACAATCGGGAAAAGAGTCTGGACGAAGCTGTGCAACGATTTGTCGATGCGCAGTTGCGAGGCGAAGAGCCTGACATGGATGAGTTTGTGCAACAATACCCTGAGCTTGAGAATCAGTTCAGGCGGAGAATACGGAACCTATGGAAAATCGATACTTTGCTGACTTGCCTTGTACAAGCAGATGAGAATGAGTTCGAAGATACTGGGACTGCATACGACCTTATTGGCCAGAAATTAGGGGACTTTGAAATACTAAAGATGATCGGCCGAGGGGGCATGGGAGTGGTGTACTTAGCGCGTGACAGCAAGCTTGACCGCTTTGTTGCCATCAAGAGTATGCCCGCTGAACTATCGGATGACCCAACTGCTCAGAGGCGTTTCCAGCGAGAAGCTAAGCTTTTAGCCTCATTAAGTCACCCCAATATAGCTGTGATCCATGGTATGATTAAGCAGGATGACGGTTCCGGCTATTTGATTCTTGAATATGTTGCTGGTGAGACTTTGGCAGAGCGTATTGCACGTGAGCCATTGAAATTGGAAGATGCCCTTTTGATCGGTCAGCAGATTGCTGAGACTATCTCAGCAGCTCACGAAAAGGGCGTGATCCATCGAGACCTTAAGCCCAGCAATATTAAGATTACGCCCGAAGGCAACGTCAAGGTGCTGGACTTTGGTCTGGCTAAGGCCTACAGAAGTCAAGACACAGGCCAGGATGCCTCCGTATCCCAACCCTGGCGGGTGGTCGGTACGCCGGCCTACATGAGTCCGGAACAGGCCCGTGGCAATCCAATCGACCACCGCACCGATATCTGGTCATTTGGTTGCACCATGTACGAGATGTTGACAGCCAGAAGCCCCTTCACCGGACAAACCGCATCGGACGTACTAAGTTCGGTTCTCAGGGACGAGCCAGATTGGGAAGCTATGCCGACAGAATTTGGGCCGGGTCTGCGCGATCTTATTCGTAGATGTCTGGAGAAGGACCCCAAGCGTCGCTATCAGTCAGTAGCTGAGCTTTGCCAAGACCTCGTGGATTATCAAGCAACCCTGACGGCACCTGCAGCTAAAGTTTTGGACGTGAAAGCCTTGCTTCGATTACTGAGAAAACCCCATATTGCTGTCGCCGGCGCGCTCGTGTTCTTGGCGCTCTGCGTAGTAACTTTCTGGCTGATCGATCGAAGTGCCAAGGTGCGGTGGGCCAGAGTCGAAGCGATACCTCAAATCATCCGTCTGGTTGAGCAATATGACTGTTTTGCTGCCTTTCGCCTTGCACAGGAGGCCGAAAAGTACATCCCAAAAGATCCTACACTCATTGAGCTCTGGCCTCGCATAACCAAGGACTATTCGATCATCACGAGTCCCCGGGGCGCAAATATCTTCTTTAAGAAATACGAGGCCACCGATAGCCAATGGCAGTATCTTGGCCGGTCCCCACTTGAAAACATCAGATTTCCGCATGGAGTTTATCGGTGGAAGATCGAAAAAGAAGGATTTGAAACCACCGAATATGTGGCACACGTTGAGCATGTGTCCCCCAAGTCGGTCGAAATTGAGCTATGGCAAGAAGGCAGCCTGCCGCCCGGTATGGTGCCCATACAGGGCGGACGCCTTAAGATGCGCTTATCACTATTTCAATCCGAGGACGCAAGCATCGAGGTACCGGCGTTTTGGATTGATAAATGCGAAGTCACAAATGAGCAGTTCAAGGAGTTTGTCGATCATGGCAGTTATGCCAAGAAGGAGTATTGGAAGCATAAGTTTGTCAAGAATGGCCGTAAACTCTCCTGGGAAGAAGCGATGAGCCAGTTCCGCGATAAGACGGGCCGGCCTGGCCCATCAACCTGGGAAGGAGGGACTTACCCCGCTGGACAAGAACAATACCCGGTTTCAGGAGTTACCTGGTTTGAAGCTGCGGCTTATGCAGAGTTTGTAGGAAAGAGCCTGCCGACCGTCTACCATTGGTCAAGTGCAGCTTGCGCCGATGAGGCCGGATACATAATTCCAGGGAGCAATTTTGAAGGTAAGGGACCTGCTCCTGTTGGCAGTCATCCCGGCATCGGGCATACCGGACTTTATGACATGGCGGGCAACGTTAGAGAATGGTGTTTGAATGCTACAAGTGATTCAGCGGACCACCGCTACATCCTTGGAGGAGCCTGGAATGAACCGAGCTACATGTTCAACTTTACAGAATTTCGATCTTCGTGGGACCGCTCGGCTGGCAATGGTTTTCGTTGTGTCCAATATCCGGACGGGGTAGGAGCGGTCCCTGACACTCTGTTTCGTCCCATTGAGCCTCGCTTCGGTAGAGATTACAGCAGCGAGACGCCTGTTTCCGACGAAGTGTTCAAGGTTTATAAGAGACTTTATGATTACGATCCAACCGAGCTAAACGCAGAAGTAATTTCGGTCGACGAGAGCTCAGTTTACTGGCGAAAAGAGGAGATTACCTTCGATGCCACCTATGGCGGCGAACGTATTATTGCGCGTCTGTACCTGCCCAAGGGTGTCAAGCCGCCCTATCAGACGGTCGTTTATTTCCCCGGGTCTGGTCCTATCGTTAACCGCTGGTCTGAAAACTTCAGGCCTCGCGTCTCGGCCATCTTCATGGGTGGCCGGGCCCTTGTCTGGCCGGTTTATAAGGGAACCTTTGAGCGTCGCCACGCCAAGGGGCACTTCCCCGATTATAGCAAGCCGGTTGCTCACCGAGACTGGGTTATCCAATTGGCAAAAGACTTGCGTAGAACCATCGACTATTTGCAGACCCGAGAGGATATCGACCATGAAAAAATTGCCTACTATGGGGGGAGCTGGGGGGCGAGACTCGGACCGATCATGCTGGCGGTGGAAGAACGCCTTAAAGCGGGTGTTCTTTTCAAAGGAGGATTCTCTTCCCGCGAGCTACCTCCTGCGGCAGACCCGTTCAACTTCGCTCCCAGGGTAAAGGCTCCTGTCCTGATGATTAATGGCAGAGAGGATTTCTTTTTCCCTTTGAAGACCTCCCAAATACCGATGTACGAACTTTTGGGCACACCCGCTGAAAACAAGAAGCACATCCTATATCCTGGAGCCCATGCCATATGGGTGTTGTTCGGCAGCCAGATTAGAAATGATATCCACGGTTGGCTGGATAGCTACCTGGGACCTGTTGATTAAAACTCATGTCATGTGTGACAAAGCATTAGCGCGAAGCGGGCTACGAGATATGATTCACAGAGTACGAACTTTGTGTGGTGCTTTTTGCAGGCTGGTCAGTAGATAATTTTTCGCTACTACGTCCCAGCTCATTTTTTGGGCTAATGAGTAGCCGGCTTGGATCATACTTTCAATCTCAGATTCACTTTTTGGCAGACGCTGGACTATTTGCTGCGCTACCTCAACACTTACCTTTGTTTCTATCTGCTCGCGCACCGAGCAATCGATCTGCAATAAATCCTCGATATCGGTGTAGTCAAAATCACCTAAGCCTGTCTTGAGCGTAGTCGAAAGATTAGTATAGTCGGCGATAATAATGTTCTTGATGTTTTCGGCGCCGATAACGTCCCGCAGCAGACCTGAACATCCACAAACGCTGCTGAAAACACATATTCCTCCGAAAGTCAATGGCTCAAGCTGCGATATGCCGAACGGCTCGTAGATACTTTGGCCAAATTCGACATCGGTTCCTTTTCGGATGTCCATAAATTCCATATCTTGCGGCATCCTGTGGCCACAACTTTTTCTGTAAAACCCGAATTGATTTATAAAGATGGCTTTAACATTGCGGCTTTGCGCATTGAACTGTTGCACTTTGGTGTAGAAATCTGCCTCGCCGTCGGACAGGTCCGGCCAGCCTTCACGGTGAGCCACAGGCCAGTTATATGCCGACTCCATATGGTAAATATCTTGGCTGGGCCGCTGTGTCACCTCTGTGGATAACACAAAAAACACCGCGGTTTTGCCTTGTGTTCTAAACTGTTGTTCTATGCTCGCCAGCACCTGCAAGTCACGCCACAGCCCTTTGCTCCGTATCAGTCTGGTGACATGAGTGAAGACAAAATCTGGCTTAAAGTGGAGCAGGTTTTCACAATATAGTTGCAGTTTTTCTTTCGAGGCCAGTTTTTCCGCAACACTTATTTGATGTGCAGGTATGCCGTTATAGACTATATCGATGTTTGCAGTTTCGAATTCCGGTGCCAAAAACTGCAGTTCATCTACCACATAATTGCCGACCGCGCATATATGGTCACAGCACTTTGACGCTTCTACAAGAGCGTGTTTGAAAAAAGAACTTTGGTCGCCGAACACTTCGTTAACACACAGTCCCTCCTTGTGGGCCTTCTTGACCACATTATAGAACATCGTATCATGGCCCGGATGCTCTTCTACGATGTGTCGCATGGTGGCCACCTCGTGAGCATAAAAAACCGTCCTAAAATCGCAGCAGGGCTCGAGAATAGCGGCAAGTGCCGTGGGCATTCCCATAAATTCATGGGCCATAATGACCGGGTTCGCACTTGGTGGGGTCCCTATTGACTCTTTAGCTATGCCGAGTACCTTTAGCGCAGCAATTGCCACCGGGGCTAATCTGATATATTGTTCGTACTCCCATAAGTGTTCGTATAAATGACTGCGGATACCAAATTCCTCGAACAGGCGTTTCTTGAATTCATTAACCGCTCCGTTCTTCATATGTCTTACATCGACCAGCAGGACTTCGGGCGAGCTTTTTATGCCTGTCTGCTGGTCAATAAATGTTCGCCTGCCATAAACGATACCTGTATTATAGAAACTCTCGAGCTTACGAAAGGCTGGGGCATAACCGGGATTGATGAGGCCATCGACAGATGAGTAGAGCACTTCACCATTCTCACCCAGGCGGTCCAATACCGAGCCTTCGGTGGTAAACAAAGGGCCGACGAGGATCGACCGCTCAACCGCGTCAAGATAGGATTTGCAAGTGAAAAGGCCTTGCAGGACAGCTCCTATACCGCCGATTTTCCCTATGGTCTCATGGGTGACATGCACAACTGTTGACTTGTTGTCCATATTAAGTTTCCCTCCAAGTTTTTACTATTTTCTATTTAAAATATAAAAAATAGCTTAGTTGCAGCCAAATTAGAGGGATTTGTTCGGCTTGTTATTTGTGAAGACCAAGAAAATCGCAGCAGAGTTGCGCATAGAGACAGTTTTTTAGGACCTTTTAGTGGGCAAAAAAATTTCTGCTATAGTTAGCTTATTCGCGTCCGTAGATTTCTTATCAGACCCGAAAGTACCTGCGGGGGAATATCAGCTAATTCCGGCTCGGGCATTTCACTAAGCGCAATCTCATCGAGAATCTTTACCGCTTGGCGACCATAAGGAGCGATCGAGTCTGCAGTTCTCTGGGCCTCGTCCAATTCTCCGTCAGCCATTTGTCGAAGATAAACAATGATGTTTTTTGTCAGCTCCTTATCACTTATCTCGGGTACCGACCCACCCAGGCCGGCTGCTGCCTCAGGGATTTCTCTTTCTTGCAATATGTCCTGTGTAAGCTTATATGTTTCAGCCATCAGCCGCTTTTTTCTTTCTTCCTCGCTTTCATCTACTGGAGCGAGTTTCAATTCTTCATCTTCCTTGAGGTCGGGGACATATATTTTATTGTGACAGGCTGGGCACTTAGCCCATTTGCCGGCGGCACTGTCTTGTGCTTCTACCTTTTTGCCGCAATGGTTACAATGAAATGTTATCGCCATTTTGTCACCTCTTAATTCTGTCCTCTGTATCTCCCCGCCCCCACCACAGGTGTGGGGGCTAAACTTCTGTCTTCTGTCCTCTGTCTTCTGTCGTCCGTCCTCTGTCTTTTGTCTTATATTCTGCCACTACCTCGGTGGTTATTCCGCCGCGGGGTCTGAATCGCGAGGTAACCTTCATCCAGCGCGGCTTGCAGGCACCTGACAGGTCATCCAGTATATCGTTGGTCAGGGCCTCATAAAAGATGCCCTTATTGCGGTAGGTCTGCATATAAAATTTCAGGCTCTTTAACTCAATGCACGATTTATCGGGACAGTATTCTATGATAATCTCGCCGAAGTCCGGCTGGCCCGTTCGAGGACAAACACTGGTAAATTCGGGACATCTGATGGTGATGACGTAATCTCGCTCGGAACGGGGATTGTCAAATAATTCTAATTTTACCTGCTCAGCCATAGCTTGCCCCTATTATTTTGTCGCAGTCAAATTGATGGCTGCCATTGCTGAGAACCATCGTCACCCCGAGCAAACAAAGGCCTGCTCTGAGCACAGCCGAAGGGTCGAGAGGTCTATTCAAACAGATTCCTCGACTCTGCTGCGCTCCGCTCGGAATGACGGTTCATCATTCTGCATGAGACAGAGCACTATTAGAAATCTTATTCTGCTAATATAATCCAGATGCTAATTTAGAACAAGCAGTAATCGGTGCATAAGAGCTAAAAAACTACTCGCTGGGGAGGGCGCAAGATCGGCTTGTTTATTGCTTTTTGACAGCATCTAACAAAATCAGTAAAATGTTACTATCGTTGTACTTTCTTAACAATCGATTTACTATGTGGAAAAAATCATGAGTCATTTCGACCGAAGCGATGCATAGTATCGCGAAGCGGAGAAATCTATTTTTTAAC
>JBHIDV010000115.1:0-7814 GCA_046760285.1 Sedimentisphaerales bacterium | reverse complement strand
AATCGGCTCATTGACCGGCTGAGGAATGTGAAAAATACCATTGAACATCATCTTTCTATCTCCTTAGGAAAAGCATTTTGATTTCGCGACCGACAAAAAACAGATTTTCGTTAATCACAAGCAAAAAATCAACTATTACTGTAATCTTTTCCGATAGAACAGTAAATATGAACAATAAATGGCCTATTACCTTGGTGATGACGCTGTTGGGCATTGCTGGCTGCTATGAGCCGGTACATCCTCCGCAGATAGTCGCCGAGCCGCGGCCTCCAGCGGTCATACCTTTAGTCAGTCACCATATTGTCGGCAGAACGGTACAGCAGCGTCCCATAATCTGTACCGTGGTGGGCCAGGGGCCCGATACCACCTTTATCCTGGCCACCATTCACGGCAACGAGCCTGCCGGCACGCCTCTTGTCCGACGTCTAATAGAGTATCTACAGCAGCATCCGGACCTATTAGCTGGTCGCAAGGTGGTGCTTTTGCCCGTGGCTAATCCGGATGGAATGGCTCAGGCCAGCCGATACAACGCTAAGGGCGTGGACCTGAACCGTAACTTCGCGACAGCTAACCGGCGCAACAGCCCAACGCACGGACACACAGCACTTTCTGAGCCGGAAGCCCGCGTCATCACATCGGTTATCCGGCAGTACACTCCCGACCGTGTGGTTAGCATTCACCAGCCGTTAGCCTGCATTGACTACGATGGCCCCGCCTGGGCGTTGGCCAATCACCTGGCTCAACATTGCGACCTGCCCATAAGAAAAATCGGCGCAAGACCGGGCTCGCTGGGCTCTTATGTGGGTCTTAGCCTACGAATTCCCATCATAACCCTGGAATTGCCCGGCAGTGCCGATAGCCTCAATGAGGACTCTTTATGGCGGCGATACGGCCCGGCACTCGTGGCAGCGGTAATCTATCCGCAGAGGGCAAAATAATGGCATTGTCGCGTATCGCGTATCGATCCGCGATTGGCCACTTGCGATTGGCGATTTTTTTTGTGCCTTTTCGAGTTGCCATAGGGGTCAGTTGCCATAGGGGTCAGGCTGTGATAAATTACATTCATCATGAAGAAATGTAATTAAGAAGAGAATAATTATGTTGAAAATCAAAGCCTGACCCCTTCTGTTTCGCCACGGCCTACTACGTAGGCCTCGCAATGACAACTGCTCAAATAATATGCGACAGAGTACCGGGACCTTTTCAACAGAGCAATATAAGGAAAAATAAGGGCGGCTGTATTCTCCCTATAGAGGGTGCCTGAGAAGCACCCTGGTCTTGAGCGTAATCGAAGGATTCTAAATTGACGCACTCAGCCGGTTTGATTATTTTATGGACGGGAGGGCCGCTGAAAGTCGATGGGGTGTTTGAGAAATTGAGCTGATGAGAGAAAAGGTTGATTTTAATATTGTGGTGATAGGCGGCGGGATTGTCGGGCTGGCGTCGGCGTACAAGATTACGTTGAGCCATCCGGATATTCGCATCGCGGTGCTGGAAAAGGAAGACCGGCTGGCCGCTCATCAGACCGGCCATAACTCCGGCGTTATTCATTCAGGCCTATATTATAAGCCCGGCTCGGCTAAAGCGAAAACCTGCGCTAAAGGACGCAGAGAACTGGTAGCCTTTGCCAAAAAGCATAAAATCCCCTGCAAGATTACGGGCAAGATAATTGTGGCAACGAATGAAAAAGAGCTGCCCAATATGGAGCAGATTTTTCAAAATGGTATTGAAAATGAGGTGGAAGGCATTGAAAAGATTGAGCCGGACCGAATCAAACAAATCGAACCATATTGCTCCGGCATAGCAGGTATTCATGTTCCCTGCGCAGGAATCATTGATTTCACTCAGGTGGCAAAGAAGTTGGGCCAGTTGATAGAGAAAAAAGCAAAAGCCAACAAAGTCCTGACTTCGCATGAGGTCACAGGTCTCGATAAGCACGATTTTTATACCAACGTGGTGACGAATAATGGGACGGTCTCTGCACGCTACATTATTAACTGTGCAGGGCTTCAGTGCGATAGGATTGCCCAGATGGATGGGCTTGAGCCGGACATCCGGATAGTTCCTTTTCGCGGCGATTATTATGTGTTGACCGAACAGGCTGCAGAAAAAGTCAAGACTCTTATATATCCTGTGCCGGACCCAGAATTGCCGTTTCTGGGCGTTCATTTCACTCGAAAGATTGATGGCTCGGTAGAGTGTGGCCCGAACGCAGTTTTATCCTTCAAAAGAGAAGGTTACGGCAAAACCGATTTTAGTCTCAAGGACACCTGGCAGTCTCTGTCCTACTGGGGGATATGGAGGCTGTTCCGCAAAAACTTGTTGTATGGTATAAGCGAGTACACCCGTGCATTTAGCAAGAAGCTGTTCCTTTGGAAATTGCAAAGACTAATTCCCTCGCTTGGCCCTGATGATATAAAGCCGGGTAGTGCCGGGGTGCGTGCTCAAGCGCTGGGGCCGAAAGGCGAGTTGATTGACGATTTTAAGATAGAAAGGAGTAAAAATTCTATCCATGTTTTGAACGCGCCCTCGCCGGCTGCAACAGCGTCACTGGCCATCGGCGAACATATAAGCGAAATAGCCAAAGAGCATTTTAAGCTTAAGGATTAGAATTCACTGTTGAATAGCTTTGTTTTCACGAATAAAATACAGTCAATCTGTTTACATATAAGAGGTTAATAATGAAGATGCTTGAGAATGCCAAACTGGTGCAGAAAGAGCGCGATTCTATACTTGAAGCATCCGGGGTTCTCAAATCCGATTTGCCTGTAACGCGGCTGATTTTATTCGGCTCGAAAGCTCGTGGCACAGCGGAGCCTGATTCAGATATTGACCTTCTTGTATTGACATCCTGTCCGGTCAGCAACAAGTTGCGCCAAGCTATATCCGAACGATTAGCTGACATCAATTTGCAAAATGATGTTTCGCTGACATCGGTGGTAGTATCTGAACGGGACTGGTCGGACGGACTAATCCGCTATATGCTGATTCATGACGAAGTAGAAAGAGATGGATGTGAAATATGAATGACAGTGAAGCTCACAAAGCACTGATTGGACTATGGCTGGAAAAAGCCAACGAAGCTTTGGCCTCGGCTGAGCTTGAACTAAACGCTGGCCATGTAAATTTTGCGGTGAACCGTTTATATTATGCCTGCTTCTATGCGGTGACGGCACTTTTACTGCGTGACGGCAAGCAGTTTGCCCGCCATTCAGCGGTCAAATCTGAGTTTGTTCGAACTTATATCAAGTCTGGTCAAATTGACACGAAATGGAACAAGTTTTACCAAAAGCTGTTTGATGACAGACAAGAGGGGGATTATATCCCTACAGCTACCTTCGAGACATCGGATGTCAAAGCACGTCTTCAACAAGCTCGCGATTTCATAGATTTAATTCGTGGTCTCGTTGATGTCGGATGAGCAAAAAACTTCAGCATTTTTTTCATTAAAAAAACTTTGACGGCGGCGCTGGCCATCGGCCAACACATAAACCAGATAGCTACGGAATTCTTTAAGTTGTAAGAAAAAGGGTCTGTATTATGACGGGCTTAATAGGGATAATTGCGCTGCTTACGGTTTTGGTGTTTTCACTAATCGTTACCCGTGTGGCAACTGTGGCTTTGACCATGACCGGCCTATCGCAGGAAGCGGCTCGCTTCCAGGCCCGCTCCGCATTTACCGGCACCGGCTTTACCACCAGAGAGGCCGAAGCAGTGGTCAACCATCCTGTTCGAAGACGAATTATTATGATCTTAATGATACTACGAAGCGCCGGCTTTGTGACTATTATTCTTTCATTGATTCTGTCATTCTTAGGTTCAGGTGATGACATCACCCGTATACATCGCCTGGGATGGCTGGTTGCAGGCGTGATAGTTTTATGGCTGTTAGCCAGCAGCAAGAGGCTGGAACGGTTTATGGCTCGCATTATCGAATGGGCATTGGCCCGCTGGACGGACCTGGATGTCCGCGATTATGCGCATTTATTAAGGTTATCCGGCGGGTACAACGTTATGGAAATCGAGGTTCAGCAAGGCGACTGGGTGGCAGGAAAAAACCTGCGCTGCTGCTATCTGCCCGAAGAAGGCATCACTGTGCTCGGCATTATCCGCAGTGACGGAACCTACATTGGTGGGCCAAAAGGAGACACAGAAATCTATCCCGGAGATATTTTGATTCTTTATGGCCGGGCAGACAAGTTGCGCCAACTCGATAAGCGTCAGGCAGATGTAGCCGGCGACCAAGCGCACGACGCTGCGGTCAGGGAACAAAAACGACATATAGAGGACCAGGACCGCCGAGACCAGGAGCATAAAAGAAAACGCCAAGCCGGATTGATTTAGTTGTTGGTTATGGTTAAGCTTAAAACTGAAAATCTATTTGCCTTGCCAGAAGCGCAGAAACAGACACCCTGCCATCATATTATCCGGGTGGCGTTTGAATCGGCAGCAGATAGAGAATTCGATTATGCGGTGCCGGATGAGCTTTGGCCAATTCAAGCGGGCCAGAGAGTGGAAGCTCCATTTGGGAAAAAGGACAAACTCGAGACTGGTTTTTGTGTTGCGGTAGAAAAACGAGATTGCTTCGCTGAGCTCGCAATGACGGAAGGAAGGAAAAGGAAATTCAAGCTGAAAAAAGTTGTTAGGATTATTGATAAAGAGCCGTTGCTGGGACCTGAGCTAATGGAATTAGCTCGGTGGATTAGCAGCTATTACGTTTGTCCGTTAGGCCAGGTTTTAGCGGCAATGGTGCCGTCAGCAGTGAAAAAAGCAGCAGGGGCCAGAACAGAACAGTATATTTATCTTGCGATTAGCCCCCACACCTGTGGCGGGGGTTTGGAGCACCTTCGAGGAAAACGGCAAAAGCAAATTGTCCATTACTTGCAGCAGAAAGAGGCTCTCAATCCAGAGTCAGCTTTACAGTTACAGAGCGTCTTAGCAGCTATCGGCTCAGGCCGTGAGCCTATAAAGAAATTAGCCCAAAAGCAGATTATCAAGATAGTGGAGAAGACCATCTTGAAGTCTCTGCCCGCCATCCCTAAAGGAATGTCCATAACCACGGAAAAAGTTATCCTCAATGAAGACCAGCAAAAGGCGTTGGCCCACTTCAAAGCCGAGATAGAGCAGAGGCGATTTGGCGTTACGCTTCTGCACGGCGTGACCGATAGCGGCAAAACCGAGCTTTACATAAGAGCAATCGAGCTGGTCCTGCGGAAAGGCAAAAGTGCCATCGTTCTTCTTCCCGAAATTGCCCTTACGGCGCAGACCGTCCAGCGCTTCAGCGCCAGGTTTGAGAAAATCGCGGTGATGCATTCTGGCTTAACGGCAGCGCAGCGGAACGCGCAGTGGCACAAGATAAAATCGAGCGAGGCCGACGTGGTCATCGGTGCCCGCTCAGCCATTTTTGCACCACTGGCGAACATTGGGCTTATCGTGGTTGATGAAGAACATGAGCCCAGCTACAAGCAGGATACTGCGCCGCGGTATAACGGCAGAGATGTAGCGATAAAACGGGCCCAACTGGCAAATGCCCATTGCATTCTGGGAAGTGCTACACCGTCCTTAGAGACGCTTTCTAATTGTCACAGTAAAGATTATTTCAGCTTAGTGCGTCTGCCCCGCAGGGTCATGAATCTGCCTATGCCGCAGATGAAACTCGTCGATATGCAGCAGGCGGGTCTGTCCAGGGACGGTATAAATCTGATAAGCGAGCCGTTGGCGGAAAGCCTGAAGCAGACCCTGGCGAAAAAGGAGCAAGCGATTTTGCTTTTGAATAGACGCGGCTACAGTAATTTTATATTTTGTCCGTCTTGTAAACATACTCTGCACTGCCGCAACTGTGACGTGACGTTGACCTTTCACAAATCAGAAGTTCCCAGCCGGGGCCGAATGCGAACAATTACCGGAAGACATATGGCTTATGGTTATGCAATATGTCACTACTGTTTAGCGCAGACGCTGGTGCCTGAAAAATGTCCTCTGTGTGGTAAGGGCATGACGATGATAGGGCTGGGCTCGCAACGGCTGGAAGAGGAACTGGCTAAAAAGTTTCCGCAAGCCCGTCTGTGCCGGGTCGACAGCGATTCAATGGCCAGTAGAGATTATTACCGGGTCCTGAAAGACTTTAGCGAGGGACGAATCGATATATTAGCTGGAACGCAGATGTTAGCTAAGGGTTTGCACTTTCCCAACGTGACATTGGTCGGCATTATCAGTGCCGACACTTCGCTTTATCTGCCGGATTTTCGAGCGAATGAGAGGACTTTTCAATTGATTTCTCAGGTGGCTGGTCGCGCAGGACGCTCTGTGAAAAAAGGTACGGTGTTTGTTCAAACATTTTTGCCTAACCAGCCTGCCATACAGTTTGCCCTGGCCGGAGATTTTGAGGGCTTCATTAAAGAAGAATTGAAGCATCGGTCGGCCTGCAATTTGCCGCCCTTTTGGCGGTTGGCAGTTGTCACTCTGCGCTCGCAGAATTTTGACAAGCTCGAAGCAGCCTGCCGTGGGATGCGTGAAAGGATTGACCAGATTGTCCGACGTGACAAGCTCAAAGCTATAGTTCGGGGCCCCATGCCAGCGGTGATAAGTCGAATACAGCGCTTTCACAGGATGCAAATAATTATCCAGGCTCCACAAGCAGCAATTCTGCGAGAATTATTTAATGGCTTGCGAGGTGGGCGACCTGTTCGGCCAACAGTCAAGGTTGCTATAGATATAGACCCCATCAATTTATTGTAGCTTGCAATTCACAGACTGTTCTGCTACAGTTACTCTTACCGGGGAGTAGCTCAGTTTGGCTAGAGCGCTGCGTTCGGGACGCAGAGGTCGCTGGTTCAAATCCAGTCTCCCCGAGTCCAGCGGATGATTGCCGCCTGCAGGCTATTCTGGCCCTTTTGGCTGATGCATTGTGCTGAGCGTAACAAATTCGTTCTGTACTGGGACGTGAAGCAGGCAAAGCTTTGATGTCCTCTCCCTTAAATCGGCTCTGTCATAATTGACCTGTGTCTTACGTTCGTCTACGGCAAGAGTCGGTCCTGCGAAAGCTGTTCATAGGATGAAGCAGTTATTTATTTCACCATGTACTCTTGCAATTTTTGCTGGCCGGCTCGAACACTGAGTATTCAGGCTGTACCAGACCTTGGGCTACCAGAGCCCGGCCGAGGTGTATGGTGACAAATCCACCCAAAAATTACTTGATTTTGGTCTAGACTTTGGGAGGGGCTCACAGGTCAACGTTTGATCGTTGTTCGGAGAATATGCTCAGATAATTGAAAAATGCCAAAACAGTAACTATAATGCGAAACAACTGCCCGGCTGCGAGCGACATATCGAAAACAACATTGAATCCTGGATAATCGAATATGCCGCAATCGGGTTACCAGGGTATCGGGGTATCATGCTGCCTGATTTCCTGATGTTATGATCTCCTGATTTCGCGGGCAATGGGTTTCAGAAATGACAGAACAGGTAGTAAGAAAGACCATCGAGACGACGGAATAAGAGGGTACGAAATATACCACAGGCAAGAAAGAGCCAAATAAAAGATAGGAGAAAGGAAATACAAAATGAGAAAACTTCAAGAAATAGTAAAAACCTTTAGTATAGTAGGTTTAGCTCTTGTGGGCTTAGTGAGTTTTAACATGGTTCAATCTTGGGTGGCTTACCTTGCGCTTGTCCCTAAGGGACGGAGCTTGGGGATGGCACAGCTCCAAAAGCGGCGTAAACATCCCGAATTTTTTACTGCATGCAGTAAAAAATACGGATTTGAGGCTGCCACACACTATGGAGCTACAAATCAATGTTACCCAGAATCT
>JBHIDV010000114.1:0-7823 GCA_046760285.1 Sedimentisphaerales bacterium | reverse complement strand
TCAACAACCGTCTTATACGAGCTCGGGCACAACAAACGGCTCGCGATACGGACGCGTCAGCAACATATCAGCCGCTGGATTATCCACGAACCTCTCGGTCTCAGGATCGAATTCGAGTTTGGGACCGAGTCGATACGTGCTTCTTGCGGGATCTACGCCGATGGCCTTGGTGTTTTCCAGAATGGCCTTTACGCTATCACTGACGATTTCATCGCGTCCGAGAACGTTGGGGTTCGCATCGAAAGGCACCTCATTGCCCATCCGGTAAGAGATATTGCCCAAATGGCACAGGGCACTCGACAGATGTCCTTCGAGGATGTCGGCGTAGAGGTCTTGCTGCCTGCGGCTGCGAACACAACTGATGAAATTTTGGAAGTTGCTCTCGGAAGGCGGTGTGTAGTCAACACTGACCAGTGGCTCGCCCTGGTCACTGCCCCATGGATAGAACTTGCCGCCGATGATTGCGCCTTGCTCAAGGTAGAACTCGTTGGTAATCTTGCGAGGAAACTGGTTATCTCTGCCGACCAGGCCACGCGTCTCAAACACCAGAAGAGTTTGCCCATAATCGAACACGGACAATTCCATATTGGGCGTCTGGCCCTGGTCTGAGAAATAGTTAGGGCCGTCAACCCAGCGGCCGCCCATACTTATCACGCTCGTAGGCAGTGTGGAGTCTTTGATAGCCCAGCGGGCGATGTCCATCTGGTGGACGCCTTGATTGCCCATGTCACCATTGCCGAAGTCCCAGAACCAGTGCCAGTTGTAGTGTACCAGGTTCTCGTGGTACGGCTGCTCGGGAGCAGGACCGACCCAGAGATTGAAATCCAGGTAGTCAGGAGGCGTCTTTATCGGCTTAAAGCCGATGCTCCACCGTGGCTTGCAGCAGTAGCCCTTGGAGACCAGCAGCCTGCCGTATGCGCCACTTTGGACGGCAGCAATTTGCCGTGTCCAATTGCTGCTGGCTCGGCTCTGCGTGCCGTGCTGGACAATCCGGTTGTACGTGCGGGCGGCCTCGACACACTTGCGACCCTCGAAGATATTGTGGCTGCATGGCTTTTCCACGTAAACGTCCTTGCCAGCCTGACAGGCCCAAACCGTTATCAGCGAATGCCAGTGGTTAGGCGTCGCGATCGAGACAGCGTCGATGCTACTGTCGTCTAATAGCTCACGAACATCAACATAGCTATCAACCCTTTCGTTGCGGTCATCGAATGGCCTGACGCGGCGGGCAAGAACGTTTGTGTCCACATCGCACAGCGCCACCACGCGGACTCCGGCCAGCCTACGAAACTCTTCAATGTGTCTGCCCCCACGGCCGTTGAGACCAACAACCGCCACGCGAATATTGCTGTTCGCCCCTCGCACGCGGGAAAATGGATGAGCCAACGTCCAACCAACGCCAGCGGCTATTGAACTCTTCATAAAATTTCGGCGGGTAATGTGTTTCATAAGCGACCTCCTTTCCTGGGGTCTTCTTAATTGCTCCCACATACAATAATCTTTATAGCACATTCAAGGTTGTAATACAAGCATAACTGTCCTCAAACTTCGGGATTTTTTGAAAACAATTTTCGCACGGACGACTTGCTCCAGGCACACTACTTGCGTATGACGAAGTTTGAGGAGGATTTCCCTTGACATTGCCGTATCGTTAAGCTACGCTATTACTTATCTAAGGACGGGTGCCGAGGAGATCTGGCAAAAAAACAAATAGAAATAAACTATGCGGTGCCCATAATTTCTCGCCCGAAGTATTGCTGCAAGCTGAACTGTAAGATGAAAGACGTATTATTGATAACATTGATGGTCTCAGTGTTCATAATGTCCCTGAGCGAGGCCTTTGCATCATTGCTCAAGCTCGGTCCCGAAGAGATTGTTCAAGCCGACGGCAATGACATTATGGTACCGGGTTACTCGGTGCCGTCCTTTGTAGACTGGGATAATGATGGCAAGAAGGACCTGGTAGTCGGCGAAGGCGGCGGCTTTGGGGACGCGAAGGTCCGCGTGTACCTTAATGTGGGAACCAAATCCAATCCGCAGTTCTCGAATTATTTCTGCGTCCAGTCCGATAGCTTCTGTCTGAGATGTCCTGAGGAAGGCTTCATAAGCTGCTCTCCGATAGTGGACTATTGGGATCAAGATAACCGTAAGGACCTGCTCGTGGGCCAGGCCGATGGTACCGTCAAGATTTTCCTGAATATCGGCACCGACGAAAATCCGACCTTCGACGGTGGAACAAATGTGAAGGTCGGTTTCTCTGGCACGAACCTTGATGTGGGCGAGCGAGCTACCCCTACGACTGTGGATTGGGACAATGATGGCAAAAAAGATTTAGTCGCTGGTGCCTTAGACGGCAAAATACACATCTATTTCAACTGTGGTGACGGTGGCGCGATTCCTCCTCGTTTCAGTTACTCACCGAGCTTCGGCGATGAGTACGCCCAGGAAGACGGCCAAGACCTGGTCGTGCCCTCTTTGTGTTCCAGCCCGGTTGTACTCGACCTCGATGGCGACGGCAGAAAAGACCTGCTTACAGGTAATGCCAAAGGCCAACTGCTGTTCTACAGCAATGTCGGAACAGACGAGGAACCGAGTTTTTCGGGTTATTCGCTCGTAGAGTCTAATGGTGCTGCGATCCAGGTAGATGCCGTCACTGGGGCTACGCCGCGTTCCAGGCCGTTCGTGTGCGACTGGACAGATGATGGCTACCTTGATGTGCTGATCGGCTCTGGTGATGGCAAGGTGCACCTGTACCAAGCTAACTCGCCAACAGAAGACGGCGACATAGACGGGGACGGCGATGTGGACTTTGCAGATTTCACCTTGTTTGCTCTTTATTGGCGCCACACCGACTGTGGCCAATGTGGCGGTGCTGACTTTACCAACGATTCAAAAGTGGACATCGATGATTTGCGCCTGTTTGCCGCGAGCTGGCTCACAGGCGTACACTGGCTCAATAAATTCGGAGACAGTCACCCTTTTGTGCACTGTCCCCAGCCATTAACAGGTAGCTATCCCACGTTTAATACTTTGTCTCGCAACTATCGCATGCTTGGCCCTGGGGGTTTTGTCTCTGGCTGTTTCGTCTGGAACCGTCCATAAGCGATATATTATCAAACTGAGTCTGTTTGTCATGAATTATCTAAGAAATCCGAAGCACTATCCGCCTACGTTAAGTCTACGGCGGACAAGAATCCTAAATCCTCCGCAGGACACCTTTCGAAATGTCAATTCTCAAAACAAAAGGCGCCGATAGAACCTCCTGCCATTCAAAAATATTTTGCGAAATTTATAAATTTTATTCATTTCAGAGAGAAAACGCTTGCAATTTGCAGTGCATAACCCATAATTCATCGTAAGCTCTTGTGCCTTTTCACTATTATGTACCTGCACACGGCGGATAAGAAAATTCCTAATAAGACTGCCTTTTTTGAAGGAGAATAAAATGAAAGTTAGTAGATCCACCGGATATGCACTGCTGGCGGTCGGTTATATTGCCAAACATCAAGGCAAAAAGACTGTTTTATCCCAGGACATATCTAAGCAGTATGATATACCCTTGGAATACCTGCTGAAGATACTTCAGCAGTTGGTCAGAGCAAATGTCTTGCGTAGCAAAAGAGGACCACGCGGCGGGTTCTCTCTGGCTAAACCAACCAAAAAAATCACCATGCTCGAGATTATCGAAGCTGTTGATGGGCCTATGACTGGCCAACTGGACTTAGCGGAGCAGGCAGGTGGCGAAAAATTCGGTCTCAAAGCGGAGCAAGTCTATGAAAAAGCGGTTACTCAGGCCAGAGCTGTTTTTGAAAAAGCAAAGCTTTCCAGCTTAATCCAAGCCTAAAAAAACTTAGGCAGTTATAAAATGCATATTAGCGAATTTCAGCAATTAATTGCCCAAAAATACAAAAAGACAGATCTGCAAAGAGGAATCCCCGCCACGTTTATGTGGTTTATTGAGGAGGTCGGCGAACTTGCCACCACCCTGGCCTCTAAGGACCAAGCAAACACAGAGGATGAATTTGCCGATGTCTTTGCCTGGCTCTGCACGCTGGCCAACATAAGTGATGTGGATTTAGAAAAGGCCTGCTCAAAATACACCGGCAATAAAGTCGAGGGCTTTAAACCTAAATAGCGTGAAAAACCCCACGTAAAACGTGGGGCTAAATATTTAGCCCCGCAATTCATTGCGGGGTTCGTCGCCCACTTCGTCAGGAGATTGTGGTTCAGCCGAACTGCCAACCGCAGTTATTGCGCGGTAGAAACACCACCCTAAACCACCGACGATTATCAGGAACACCGCAGCAAGAATCACATACGAGATGCCCCTTAACTCATAATGAATAGGCGCCTTTATCTGTCCTATCCTGACAGTGCGGGTCAGACCAATGAGGATTACAGCAATAAATGCGCTTACATCCATCGTTGCTATTATTCCTGCCCATCTCGCGAACCAGGAGGCCTGACTGCTGGCAGTATTATGCTTATCCAGAAGGTAATTGCTGACCATTATCAAGACGATTCCACCTACCAGCAAAGACCAGAAAATCGGATTTTCAACTGCATTATCAGCTACCTCTGCGATTGAACCTTTAAGCAAAACAGGGAGCAACCATACTGCAGGAATCAACCCTAATACAAGTGCGAACAGCCCGCTTAGCCTGGCCCTGATTACTAGCGCCTGCTGTTGGTGCTGCGGCGTTTGAACATCCCCGCGACCTTTGACCAAACTTACCATAACCGCTAAGATGGGCACCAGCACTACCACCCCCAGCCCAATACAGTTTGGCAGAATCCACCGGCCTTGCGGAGTCCTCAAGAAACCGCTTTCAGCACTAATGTCACCGAAAAACTGCCAGAAGAAAAGCGTGCCCAGCAATACAGGAATAACCAGACGAATCAGATAGTCCCACCATCTACCCAGATTCCAATCGCTTCGGCTGTTGGCGTGATGCCTCAATGTCTCAATCCGCCAGAGCCACCCTAAAACCAGACATTCCAACAGACCCAAAAATGCTATACCCCATGTACCGTTGGCAAAGCCATCAATAGTCCAAAGCCAATTCAGCCCCCCTTTTGTCACAAAAATTAGCCCGAATGCCAGCCCGGCCAGGCTGATGCCGGGTAGAACAAGGTCCCTTCGCCATCCCGTTTTGTCCACAATGCTGGCCAGAACTGACTCAGTAATCGAAAACGCTGAGTCAATTCCCAGCGTAACCAGCGCAAAGAAAAACACAAAGCTAAACCACGCTGAGTAAGGCAATTGTGCCAAGGCATAAGGAAACGCCACAAACGCCAGGGATGGCCCTCTCTCGGCTACTTTTTCCACCGGTACCGGGTGGCCTGCCTGCTGGGTGACAAAAGCCATTCCCCCCAGAGTCGCAAACACCGCTAAGCCTGCCACGAAACTGGTGGCAAAATCGGCCAGACTTACCACTGCTGCGTTATTATTGATGTCGCTTTTTCGATGCAAAAAGCTGGCGTAGGTAATCATCACCCCCCAGGCAAGGCTCAACGAAAAGAATACCTGCCCGAAGGCAAAACGCCAGGTAATAGGTTTGGCCAGCTCCGACCATACGGGGTCGAGGTAATAAGCCAACCCTTGCATGCTTCCCTCCAGGGTCAGACCCCGCACCGCTAATATTAGCAGCATCAACCACGGCAGAGGCACAGTCAGCCAGACAATCTTTCCCACCAGCCTTACACCTCTGAAAATGCAAAAGTACATTACCACCCAGGTGATTATCAACGGCTGAACAATCTTCCACTGGATACCGCCGAGGGCCACACCTTTTTGATGGCCCAGATAATCCTTAAAAAAGAAATTCTTAGCGTTCTCAACACCTTCAATACCTACACCTGCCCACGGCAACTTTCCGCCATTAAATATTCCTACGATACTGTACCACAAGAAGCTAAAACAATACGCTAACAGCACCGTGTAGTAGGTGATTACCACAAAGCCCATTAGGATCCCCCACCAGCCGACAACTTCAAAACGCCGGTGCGCTTGCTTAAATGCATCTGGTGCTGCCCGCTGAGCGTAATGGCCCAGGCTGAATTCCAGAACCATCAAGGGAATACCCACCAAAAATAGTGCAATAATGTATGGAATCAAAAATGCCCCGCCCCCATAGCTGTAAAGCTTATACGGAAAGCCCCAAAGATTACCTAAGCCGACCGCTGAACCAACAGCCGCCAGAATGAATCCGCCGCGTGTCCCCCAGCTTTCTCTTTGCTCTTCAAGAAGCTCAGCCATAGCTACTTATTTTCGTATTTTCCTTGAGCATACAGGTGGGCTTTGTGCTCTTGCGGTCTTATGCTCTGGTGTTCTATCCCCAGCAATTCCAGCGTATCGCGCTGGATAATATTTCGAATGTTAATTCGCGGAACTGTCGGCAGATTTGTGTCAGCCAAAAGCATATTAAATCCGAGCAGAGTCTCTATACACGCCCCTGCATTTCCGTATGGAAAGTCACTGCCGAACAATAGTTTGTCCATTACCCCACGCTCGTGTGCCGCTACTACCATATTATAAGTTTGCCAAACATTGCTTGGCCGTATTGACAAATCTGCATACACATGTTCGTGTTTAGCCACCATAGACAACGTTTGTTCAATAAAAGGCAGACCCATAGTCCCGAGGATAATCTTCAGAGCAGGAAAAGTTCTGGCCACTTCATCCAAAAGGTATGGCTGCGCGTAGTCCAGAACAGCATCAGACCGTAAGAAGGGCTCGCCATTATGGAAGAAGACCGGCAGTTGCAATTCTTGTGCCGACTCATAAAATCGCATCGCTCTGCTGTGAGCCGGATGAAAACCACAAGCGCAGCAGTACAGAACCATCCCCTTAAGGCCCAGCTTTTCAGTGATAGACATTAGATTTTTTGCGCTAACTTTATCTTTTGTGGGCTCTACCACGGCAAAGCCAACCATTTTTTCATTATGTTTGTTCACGTATTCAGACAGTTTCTGGTTGACTTCTTCACTCGGCCCATCTGGACTAGCCAGTACTATGCAGGCATCTACGGTCTGCGCTGCCTCCAGATGTGTGGACGTATCAACATCGTCCGCTGCAAAATTTATATGTGTATGGCAGTCAACTATCATTTCCCGGCACCTTTAATTTAGTTGGTTTTCAATATCATTATTCAATAATCAATTACTCTGCCAGCGTCAAGAACAAATATTTCCATCTATTTTTGTTATCGGCTTATTTGGCTAAAAATCTTGTAACTAATCCTTGTCCAATTTCGGGATATAACGGTGGGAAATAATGTTGACAAATTGGAAAAAGGCCTTCTTGACCTGACAGCTAAACCGCTGTAATATAACGCCGCTATTATTTAGCCCCCAATGTGGGCTGTGCAGGGTTGGTTGTTGATAATGGTCAGTGGTCTTGAATTATGGATTGCCCTGTTTGCAAAAATGCCATGATTACTCTGGAGCTTGCTGACGTCGAAATCGACTACTGCAGCGAATGCGGCGGAATCTGGCTCGACGCCGGCGAACTCGAACTGCTGCTCGGCCAGCCCGAAAAGGCTAAAGACCTGCTCGATTCCTTCAAAATCGAGACCAGCACCACCGAAAGAATAAGAAAATGTCCCATCTGCGATAAGAAAATGCGAAAAATTATTGTGGGCTCCTCCGAACCCACACTGCTCATAGATAAATGCCGTAGAGGCGATGGCCTATGGTTCGACAAAGGTGAATTGCAGGATATCTTAGACAGAGCTCAATTGGACAAAGACAATAAAATTCAGAAACTATTAGCTGACATGTTCGGCCAAAATCACCCTGGTCAGGATTAAACACCGCATTAT
>JBHIDV010000113.1:0-7843 GCA_046760285.1 Sedimentisphaerales bacterium | reverse complement strand
GGGCTTCAGCCGATACATATGATGTTGACAAGGGGATAGCCTATGCAAGAAAGGACTCTCTGCCCTATTGGATTAATGCTGTATATCGTGGCTGTATCTGCCCCCGTCTTTGCGGTGCCGCGGGTATATGGATTTAAGTCCGCCGAAGGCGGAATAAAGCCAGATAATTTTTTGCATAGGCAACATTGGCCCATTCAAATTCGCCCGCCGCCTTTGCCCGTTCACCGTTCCAAAAACTCATGGTGCTAAAACATTTTAGCCACCAACTAACAGGCCATCCCAAAGGGACGGCCTTTTTTGTTTGTATCGTAACATACAAGGCACGTACTTTTGATGCGAAAAAAAGGCCTTTACAGATGGCAGTTTGCGGGGTAACCTATTGTTGCAAAAATTTTTGAGAAATTTCGTTTTTTTCTTCCAGCTATCTGCCTTTTTGATTGAAGTTAGTAGCGTCAGATAATCGAGAGAATTCTTAATGGACAAATTGTTGGAACAAATTAATAGTCCTGATGATTTGAAGAAGTTACAACTGCCGCAGTTGCAGGCTTTAGCCGATGAAATCAGGCAGTTTGTTCTCAGCACGGTCAGCAAAACCGGCGGACATCTGGCCAGCAATCTGGGCGTAGTAGAATTGACGCTGGCTCTGCACTATGTCTTTGATTTCAAAGAAGATAAACTGCTCTGGGATGTTGGCCATCAATGCTACACGCATAAAATCATCACTGGAAGGAAAGACCGATTCGCTCGTCTTCGCCGCCCTGACGGGATAAGCGGCTTTCCCAATCCTGCAGAGAGCCCTTACGACCAATTTTTAGTCGGGCACGCTGGAACTTCGATAGCTACGGCAATCGGCATGGCGATGGGGGAAGAATTACGAGGGACGAAAGACAAGGCACGAGGGACGAATCGTCCATCCCTTCGACTTCGTTCAGGACAGGCATCCATCACCCATCGTCCATCCAAGATAGTTGCAGTAGTGGGCGATGCCAGTATTGTTAATGGCACCTCTTTCGAGGCCCTCAATAATCTCGGATTGGTCAAGAGACAACTGCTAATCGTGCTCAATGACAATTCTATGGCCATCGACCCAACGGTGGGGGCAATGGCAAAATACTTCTCTAAAGTTCGGCTGAGTCAGACCTACGAAGATTTGCGCAAGACCACCAGAAATATTCTTGAGCACATGCCTGTTATCGGCAAGAGTGTTGAGGAAGCAATTGAAAGGATTAAGAAGAGCATCCGGATGGTTCTACCGGCCAGTCAAATGTTTGAGAGCTTGGACATTCCATACTTTGGCCCTGTTGACGGCCACGACGTGGAGTCACTTATACAATTGTTCAGGGCTTTGGCGGAACTGAGTCACCCGGCGGTTCTGCACGTTTACACGGAGAAAGGTAAAGGTTTTAAGCCAGCCGACGTCCAGCCCAGCAAATTCCATTCGACCGGCCCGTTCAAGATAACCAGGGATAAGGTTGAGCCCGCGACAAACGCCAGCAGGCCCAGCTTTACCAGCGTGTTCGGCAGACACCTGACAGAGTTGGCCAAAAAGAATAGCAAAATTGTGACCATAACCTCGGCTATGTGTGATGGCACAGGACTGGTGGAATTTCGCAAAAAGTTCAGCAACCGGTTCTATGATGTGGGCATCGCAGAAAGTGCTGCGGTAGATATCGCAGCCGGACTGGCCAGAGCCGGCGCCAAACCGGTAGTTTGTATCTACTCGACCTTTTTGCAGCGAAGTTTCGACCAGATATTCCAGGAGGTAGCTCTACAGAATCTGCCGGTGGTTTTTTGCGTCGATAGGGCCGGGGTTGTCGGCTCAGATGGCCCCACGCATCACGGGCTAATGGACATCGGCTTCTTGCGGATGCTGCCGAATATGGTGCTGACTGCGCCAGCCAATGAGCTTGAGATAAAGCTGGCTCTGGAGTTTGCATTGGGCGAGAATAAGCCGGTTGTCATAAGGTATCCCAAAGACGTAGTTCCGCCGGCTGAATTTGTCAGAGCCGCTTGCGCTAAGCCCTTCAAGCTGGGCAAAAGCGTGGTGGTTAAGAAGGCAAAAGATTCAACTATTGCAATTGTTAGTTATGGCAGCGTTTTGACAGAGGCGTTAAGAGCAGCCAAGTTGCTGGCTAAAGATAAGATTGCAGTTGACGTGATTAATGGGCGGTTCGCTGCTCCTATCGATGAGAAGATTGTCGCTCTGCTGGAGGCGGGAAAAAGCATAATAACGGTCGAGGACCACCATCTTGCCTGCGGGTTCGGCTCAGCGGTACTCGAATTGGTAGCGGCGAATTCGTCGTGCGTATTGCGTGATGCGTATCGCGCAAAACAAAAACGCAATACGCGATACGATATACGCAATCCGAGAATACGGGTGCTTGGTGTGCCGAGGAGATTTATAGAGCACGATTCCCGCGATTCCCAGCTTATGCAGGCCGGTATTAATGCCGATAAAATAGTGAAAACGGCAAAAGAGATGCTGAGCAACCCCGCAAGGCGGTGACCCAACTCGACGCTTGCACATGAAACGTGGGATAACCCCCAGTGAAACTGGGGGCTAAATATACAAACGTATTTAGCCCCGCGTTTTACGCGGGGTTCACAATTTAATTTATTGCGGGGTTTTCATCGAGTATCGAGAAACGAGATGCAAGATATGAAGTTGCCCAGATTAGCGATATTCGGCCATATGCAAAGGCAGAAGGTCGCTGAGGTCATCGAGAAATTTAGGGATTTTGCACAAGGTAAGGCTGAGATAGTAGCCAGTTGCGGCATCAAGGGCTGTTCAGCCGACGTGTTGAAAAACTGCGATTTTGCAGTGGTTTTCGGCGGTGATGGAAGCATTATCTCGGCTGCAAGAAATCTGAGCAAGGCTGGCATACCTCTAATAGGCGTTAATCTGGGAAAACTGGGCTTTTTGGCGGAATTCAATGTCAGCGAACTAAAGAAATATTTTGATGACATAGTCCGGGGCAAGGTGACCATTGAAAAACGGATGATGCTCAGCTGTAAGGTCTTCAGCGGCTCCAAGAGGGGCAAAGAAAGATTTGGCTCGCCGGTGGTCAATGACGTATTTATCACTACCGGCCCGCTGCACCGAATGATCGAGTTGAAAATGGCGGTGGATGGTCAACCCATCGCCGGTTGCGTAGGTGATGGGCTGATAATCGCCACTCCGACCGGCTCAACGGCCTACAACCTCTCGGCAGGTGGACCCATATTGGCCGGCTCGATGCAGGCAATGGTCATCACCCCGATTTGTCCTCATTCGCTTAGCTTCCGCCCCATCGTTATCAGTGCTGATAGCACGGTGGAGGTGCTTTGTGTCCGGGTAAGCTCCAGCACGACCATCTCCATCGACGGCCAGGATTCCTTGAGGTTATCAGTTGGTGATGTGGTTAGGGTGCAGAGGGAAAAGAGCGATTTTCTGGTTGTTAATAATCCCTTGCGAACCCGCTGGGATACCTTGGCTGCTAAATTGGGTTGGGCTGAAACGCCGAAATATGAGCGAGATTAAAAGAAAAAAACCACGGTAAAAGTAGAGCTAAATTTAACCCTACAATCTATTGCGGGCCTTATAACATTGAGTATCGAGCGCAAAAAGAGCGGTGAAAAGACATGAAGAAATGGTTACCTTTAATAACAGTAGTGTTTCTTGTTATTTTATCGGACACAATTTGGTCGATTGAAAATACTGCGATTAGAAGTCCTATCCTCTCAGGCACAGCTCCACCGACCAGTATCCGCAGCGGGCTGATTCAGAGTCGTAACCCCATTGATACTACCGGCAACCTGGTAATCACTGGCAACACCATCGGCGGCAGGCATTTTCGGGCGTTGGTACCGTATGGCTCGACTACCAGTTTTCGGGCGACTGCTGGTTCATCGTCGCTTGATTCTTTTTTAAGGTATTCGGCTGACTTACAAGACGTTGGCCCTTATACCGATGGTTACGGACCGTATTATGCGCCGACAGGAACGGTCACCATTGCCAGGCCCGGCCAGCCTGGTATCTTTATGCCAACGATGACGAGGATTAGGACTCGTGCCGGGTACCTGGGGGGCGGAGTCTCCACAGATGAATTAGCTATGCCCGGTGGACAGGTTACGTCTGACCGGGATACTTCTGCTTTTCAGATGAGTTTAAGACCGATGTCCAGAACGCCGCAGGAGTTGGAGAAAGTGATCTCGGATGAACTCGGCGGGGTTTTGCCACCACACGAGGCTCTTAGGTATCTGCGAGCTGAAAGATTACCGCTAACTCAATCGGGCTCTGAGCAGTACCAAGACCGGACAAGACAATTCCAACGTTCCCCGTTAGAAGTTCGTTCCAATGTTACGACGGCTGTGCCCAATAACTTGCTTCTAACGGGGCGTGGGCTAAAACCGATAGCCCCTGATTTAAGCAGGGCTCAGGCAGCCGAGTTGAAACAAAGCCCGGCAGCAGAGACGCTCTATGCCAAGGGACGAGACAGCCCTGCTGCTGCAGGGGCAGCCCCCGCGTACGCGGGGGGAAAGCGAGGGCACGAGGGACAAACGTCTCTCGTCTATCGTCCTTCGTCGGTCGTTCCTGCTTTTCCGCAGACACGTCCAACCCTGCAAGACCAGCAGTCCACCTCAGGCGGAGCAGTTTTCCGTTCTGGCCGTGCAGAATTGGATGAGCTAATACGGGCAGCAGAAAAGAAGGCACAGGGATTGTTGCGAAGCGGGCTCCCGAAGAAAACACCAATGCAGACGGAAAAGCAGCTAAACGTTTATGAGCAAATCAAATCCCGCACTAATTATCTTCCAGCGCAAGATGCTGATTCTCTATCACCCTGGAGACTGGGTACCGATTCAATTAGTGCGGGACTTGATGATTTGATAAAACCAGATACCTCCGCTGCTTCGCGTTTGCGAAGCAAACCGGCAGAGGGCGACGAAAGAAAACGATACGGGCAAACCCGCTCGACAGCGGCCCGGCTCACTACTCCATACTTAATGTCGCCGACGCCCCGGAGCTACGGTGATGCAGCGATTACCGCTGGAAAAAGGGAAAAATCGGAGAACAAGGACCAAAGAACAGGAATCGAGTGTCAAGACAGATTCAATTGGTATATTAAAGCTGCGCAGGTCTATCTAAAACAGGGCAGGTACTATCGGGCGGTGGATGCTTATACGATGGCGTCCATTTATAAGCTGGGCCCCGCCGGTTCGCTTCGCCAGCGCGAAGCAGCAGGGCTGGCGTATATCGGCAAGAGTCAAGCCCTGTTTGCCGCCGGCGAGTATATCAGTAGTGCTCTGTTTCTTTCCAGAGCACTAGCAGTAATGCCTGAATATGCCTCGTTCAAGGTTGATTTCGTTGATATTCTCGGCGGTCAGGATAAGCTTGAAAAAAGAATAGTCGATGCTGAGCAGCGCTTGAAGATAAGCGATGCGGCTGAGCTGCAGTTCTTGCTCGGCTATATCTATTACCAATTGGCCAAGGCGAAGCCCTGGACCGGATCAGATGCGGACTTCGTCCGCCTTGACGAAGCTAAAAAGGCAATCGATGTAGCTTTTCAAAAACTGCCGGACTCTAAGGCCGTTAGCGCAGTTAAAAAAGCTATTGACGAGGCTCGTCGCGAATCGCAAATGGCAAATCGCAAATCGATTAGCGATTAGCGACAAGCGATTAGCGATTTGCCGTTAGCTGGAGATATTCTCTTCAAGATGGGTAAGTATAGTTCTGGCTTTGGCGATTTTATTGCCGGTGGGGCCTTGCCAATGTACATCTGAATCCTGTTTGATTAACTGCTCCACCTTTTTGCAGGCCAGAAGTACGGTGGCGTGATTCTTATTGCCCATAAATCTGCCAATCTCTGAGGATGACATCTTGGTGTGCTTTCTGGTAAGATACATACTAAAATGTCGAGCCAGGGCCACGGTTCTATCTTTCTTAGCCGAGTGTAGATTGGCGACTGTCTGTCCAAAATAGGCAGCGACAGCCGATTCAATATCCGAGATGCGCACAATCGGGTCACACCATTGCAGGTGGTCAGCTAAGACCGCCTGGGCCATAGAGAGGGTGATTTTCTCGTTTTGCAGTGCCGAGTATGCGATTAACTTCAGCAGAGCTCCTTCCAACTCCCGCACATTGGTCCGCAGATTCCCAGCAATGTATCGTACTACGCTTTCGGGGATGATTCTCGATTCTCGTCGAGTATCGAGGAACTGTCTGCAGATTTGACAGCGTGTCTGGAAATTGGGCGGCTCAATCTTGACCACCATGCCCGAAACAAATCGGCTAATCAGCTTTTCCGACAGTTGGCCTATCATCTTGGGATGGGCATCGCTAACCAGGACCACCTGTTTACCAGCCAAATTGATGGTATTGAAGGTATGCAGGAACTCCTCCTGGGTGGAAGGCTTGTTAGCCAGGAAGTGAATATCGTCTATGGCCAACAAATCCGTTTGTCGCATTCGGCGCCGAAAAACCTCGAGCTTTTTTAACTTTAAGGCCAGCACAAACTGGTTAGTAAAATCCTCCGCTGACATATATAGCCAATTAGTTTCAGGACGGCTCTTAGCCAGCTCATTGCAGATGCCCTGCAGCAGATGTGTTTTGCCGAGCCCGTATCCGCCGTGAATAAACAGCGGATTGAAAGGGCAATGCTTCTGGTTTACTACCGCTTTGGCAGCATTATAGGCCAGTTCGTTTGATGGGCCGACCACGAAGGTATCCAGGGTTAGCTTAAGTTGCTTATCGCATGTTGCAAATCGCTTACCGCCTTTTGCCATTTGCTCAGTGCTTGACAAGGAGTCCCGCCGCTCTTGTCTTCGACCAGAAGACACGGGCGGAACCCAGCCTCGAGTATCCAGCGCCGGAGAACGAGAATGAAGCTCTGGGTCGATGGTGAAAGTAATCTTTAGTTTAGAGCCGATAGCTGCTTCAACTGCCTGGTTGATTTCGTTTAAGAAATGATTTTCAATCCAGCTGGCTATGAAAAGGTTGGGCACAGCAATTTTCAAATATCCGCCAGCAAGTGTAAGTTTGGTGGAATTCTTAAACCATATCCGGTACTTCTGCTCGCCTATCTTCGCCAGCAGAGCCTCGTGAATCGCGCTGGCTGCGTTAGCGACTTGACTTGTCTTAGAAACGGGCGCCTGCACCGTGCGGGAACTCTCATCCGTGATTGTACCCTGCATTGTTACTCTCCTATCCTCGATACTTAACTCTTGACGAGTATCAAGGATAGGCCATCGAGTATCAAGTACGTTTTGTAAAATTTCTTTTCCACTTTACAAAGGCTATTATAGGCATTAGCTTTGCGCACAAAAAAAAAATATTCTTAACAAGTTTTGCACGTTACAAGTTCGTTTTGTGGAAAGGTTGTGGATTGGACTTTCGTTGCTCTGCCGGAGGCGGATTTCAATCTTTCGTCCCTTCGCTTCGCTCGAGGGCAGGCTTGAGTTTTGTAATGATAGCCACATAACCGCCATCGCGGTCCGGTCCTTCGCCTGCCGATGGCCGGATGAGCTGTTCGGATTCCAGTCTGAAGCTACGATTTTTCTGCAGAAAATCCTTTATAAGCGCACTGTTTTCGCTCCTTTGAATGCTGCAGGTGCTGTAGCAGATTTTCCCGCCAGCTTTCGTCATTGCTGCGGCCCTGGTCAGCAGTTCAGCTTGCGTTTTGGTTAATTCTTTTATTACTTTGGGCTTTAATCTATAGCGGGCTTCAATGCGTTTTGCCAGTACGCCGGTATTTGAGCAAGGCACATCCAGCAGGACACAATCGAATTTAGAATGGACTAGCCCTTCGTATGGCACGATATTGATGTTTTTTATGCCGAGGCGGACGGTGTTTTCTTTGACTAACTT
>JBHIDV010000112.1:0-7853 GCA_046760285.1 Sedimentisphaerales bacterium | reverse complement strand
TCGAAACTGGTATCGAAACTCGAAGCTGGCCACTGGAAGCTGGATAAAGACGAGCTCTCGCCGTGCTGCGCCCGTCGCAGCAGGTCGAGCTTCCAGAACGAGCATCGATACGAGCATCGACAACGTTAAACAAAAAACTCTACTTTAGAAACTTTACCTTTTTATTGCCTTTGTGGCATAAAAATACAGGAGAAAACAGATGGCTGAAGAAAAAGTTTTAATTTTCGATACCACTTTACGTGACGGTGAGCAATCGCCGGGCGCCTCTCTTTCGATCACTGAAAAGCTCGAAATAGCTCATCAACTGGCAACTTTGGGCGTCGATATAATCGAAGCTGGCTTTCCGATTTCTTCACCCGCTCAGTTCGAGGCTACCCGCCGGGTGGCCGAAGAGGTCACCGGCCCGGTTATAGCAGGTCTGGCCCGTGCAAACGAGCAGGATATCGAAGCGGCTGGCAAAGCGATAGCATCGGCCAAGAAAAAACGCATCCATACCTTCATCGCCACTTCACCTATCCATATGGAGCACAAGCTCAAAAAAAGCAGCGATGAGGTCTTGAAGATGGCTGTCGAAGCGGTCAAATACGCAAAGACCTTCACCGATGACGTCGAGTTTTCGCCCGAGGACGCCTGCAGAAGCGAAATGTCGTTCCTTATCGAGATTTTAACTGCGGTCATCGAAGTCGGTGCAACCACATTGAATATACCTGATACGGTCGGCTACGTTCTGCCATACGAGTATGGCCGACTCATCGCCCAGCTTAAATCCGAGACCAAAGGCATAGACCGGTGCATAATAAGCACACATTGTCACAACGACCTCGGCATGGCGGTGGCGAATTCATTAGCCGGTGTGCGAAACGGCGCCCGCCAGGTCGAGTGTACTGTAAACGGCCTCGGTGAGCGTGCGGGAAATGCAGCGCTGGAGGAAATAGTCATGGCCATACATACCAGAGCGGACTTCTTTGAACAGGCTGGCTCACGGCTGCGCACCAACATCAATACAAAGCAAATCCACCGAACCAGCCAGTTAGTCTCACACCTGACCGGCTTTGTCGTCCAGCCCAATAAAGCCGTCGTCGGCGCCAACGCCTTTGCACACGAGGCCGGCGTACACGTTGACGGCGTATTAAAAGAACGCACTACTTATGAGATTATGAAACCTGAAACTATCGGCCTGGTCGGCTCGCGTATGGTGCTGGGCAGACATACTGGTCGACATGGCTTCATTGATAGATGTAAACAGCTCGGCTACAAACTCACCGAGCAGGAAATTGAACATGCATATCAAAGGTTCCTGGAAATTGCGGACAAGAAAAAAGAGGTATTCGATGAAGACTTAGCGGCAATAATCAATGATGAAATCCGTGTGGTTGTGAAGCATACGTATGAGTTAGAGTACCTGCACGTTGCCTGCGGGACCGGCACGTTGCCGACCGCCAGTGTGAGAATACGTGCCAGAGGCGAAACCAAGCAGGCCGCCGCCTGCGGTGACGGCCCGGTCGATGCCGCTTACGAGGCCATCAGAGAAGCGACCGGCCAGGCACCTAAGCTGGAAAGCTACTCCATAAGAGCTGTCACCGGCGGCAAAGAAGCACTCGGCGAAGCAACGGTCAAAATCACTGACAACGGCCGAATCTACATCGGAAGAGGCATCTCCACCGATATTATAGAAGCGAGTGCCAAGGCCTATATCGATGCCATCAACCGAATGGTCTCGGCACAGCAAAAGAAAAACAATGTTAAATGACAGAAGATAAGAAAAAAGACGGTTATGGAGATGACCAATTTCTGCCCGGAAGTGAGATTTTGTAAGCAATGGCAATAAAAAGAGTTAAAAAAAATAATTTTTTTATTGAACCATGCCGAAATAGAACGTATACTATATATAACATGCCTGCCACGCCTCTTGCCTTTGGCAACGCGAAACACTGGCGGGCCTTCTTTTTTATAGAGGGGGGGTAATACATGAGGTATACAAAACCCCCTCTAACATTCCAAGAACAGGTGGAACTTCTGAAGAGCCGAGGCTTAATAATCACAAACGATGCTAAAGCCATCGAGATCCTCAAAAATATCAACTATTATCGGCTAAGTGCTTATTTCCCACCTTTTCAAACTAAAAAAGATATGTTTGATCAAGGAACGACTCTTGATGCAATTTTTTGTTTACACGAATATGACAGAAAACTTCAAAATTTAATACTTGAAGCTTTAGCAAATATAGAAGTCTCAATTCGAACGCAACTCGCCTATCATCTGGGCCATAAGTATGGGCCATTTGGGTATCTTGATTCACACAATTTTTATTATTATTTTGACCATTATCATTGGCTTAAAAATATCAGGGAAAACATCAAACGATCTCACGAAGGATTCGTAAAACATTTCCGAGCTAAATACACATCAGAAAGTGATTTGCCGATATGGATGGTTTGTGAGGCAATCTCTTTTGGACAGATTTCTCAATTATTTAGAGGACTTAAGAAGAAAGATAGACAAGCTATTTCAAGGAATCACTTTAATATTGACCATATACTAATGACTTCCTGGCTTCATACTATTGTATATATTCGTAATCTATGTGCTCACCATAGCCGAATATGGAATCGAATTTTAGCTATTCGACCTATGCGAAATAAAAAAGATAAAAATTGGGATAAAATTCGAAACGACAAAATCTTTACCATTTTTTTAATTATCAAAAAACTAACACGATTTAGTACCAATTGGGACAAGTGGAGCGGGAAGCTAATAACACTATTAGGAGAATTTCCCAATTTAGATGTGATTAGAATGGGATTTCCAGACAACTGGAGAGAAGTTCTATTTGGCAATCATCATAGATTATGAATTACATTCAATATTTTGAGAAGATAGATTCTCACCGATTCTTGGGTTGTAGGTTTATAACCGGAAAAGGAAAGAGGTATTGAGGTTATGGGAATGACGATTACTGAAAAGATTCTGGCAAAGGCTGCTGGGAAGAAAAAAGTCACGCCCGGCGAGCTGGTAGATGCAAAAATCGATGTCGTTATGTGCGTCGATGTCACTACGCCGCCGGCTATAACAATGCTCCAAGAACGAGGCATCGATAAGGTTTTCGACAAGGAAAAAATTGTGGTTACGCCCGACCATTTTCAGCCGGCTAAAGACATCAAAAGCGCCGAGCTACACAAACGCCTCGACGAGTGGGCAAAGAGGCATAATATAAAATTCTACTACAAACTCGGCCGAGCGGGCGTCTGCCATGCGTTGCTTCCCGAGCAGGGCCATATTCGGCCGGGCGAGGTAATCGTCGGCGGCGATTCGCACACCTGCACCTACGGAGCATTTGCCGCATTTGGTACCGGGGTCGGCTCGACAGACCTGGCAGCGGCACTGGCCACCGGCCAGTTGTGGTTCAAGATTCCGGCCTCGATGAAATTCGTGCTTAACGGCTCACTCGAGGCCGGCGTCTATAGCAAAGATGTTATCCTGACCATCATCACCAGAATCGGCACCGATGGCGCACTTTATAAGGCGATGGAATTTGTTGGCCCCGCTCTTACCAATATGTCGATGGAAGCGAGAATGACCATGACGAATATGGCCATCGAAGCTGGCGCTAAAAACGGCATAATCGGCTTCGATGACGTGACAAAGAAATATCTCGATGAGCACCTTTCTGCGTCATTGCGAGGGAGCGAAGCGACCGAAGCAATCTCAACCACCAGCAAGTCAAAGATTGCCACGCCCGCCTCCGGTGGGCTCGCAATGACAGGTCAGTATACCGTTTTTGAATCTGATGAAGACGCTGAATATGTTAGCGTGCAGGAATTTGACTGCTCAAAGATTGAGCCGATGGTTGCTCTGCCGCATCTGCCCAGCAATGGTGTCCCTATCACCGAATGTGCCGGCAAAGAAATGGACCAGGCCTATATTGGAAGCTGTACAAATGGCCGAATCGAGGACCTGCGAATCGCTGCAAAAATCCTCAAAGGAAAACAAGTTGCCATTCGTACTCTAATTGTGCCGGCCACGCCGACCATCTGGAAACAAGCGAACGACGAAGGTATGTTCGATATATTCTATGAGGCCGGCTGCGTAATCGCTGCGCCGACTTGCGGTGCGTGCCTGGGCGGCTTTATGGGCGTACTGGCTGCAGGCGAGCGGTGCATCAGCACCACCAACAGAAATTTCGTTGGCCGAATGGGACACCCAGAAAGCGAAGTTTACCTGGCCAGCCCTGCTACCGCCGCCGCTTCTGCTATCGAAGGCAAACTTGCCGACCCGAGAAAATACTTAGCATGAAAGTCACCAGCAAAACACCTATGATGCTCCAGGGAATGGTGGTTTTCTGTATAGCGCTGCATTCGTCATCGCAAGCAGCCGTGCTTACTCACGGCCCTATGGTTGGCCACACCACGGATACCACCACTCGGATATGGGTTCGGGCCGATGGCCCGTGTAAGATGCGGGTCCGGGTAACGTCCAAGGCTACGACGATTGTTTCAGAAACGATTCGCCTCGTGCAGGAAGATAACTTTTGCGGCAGCGTAGAGCTAACAGGCCTTTCACCCAGAACCACCTACAGGTACCGTGTATTGCTCGACAATAAGGCCCAGCCCGGTCCCGTGCGACAGGAGATAACTACATTTGGCCGCGCTGGACAGCCAGGCGTAGTTCGAATCGGGTTCGGACACTCTCTGCGAGGAGCGGGCGCGCAGACCATCTGGAGCGCTATCAAGGCTAAGAAGCCCGATTTATTTATCCTGATGGGGGACAACATTTACTCGAACAGTACTGAGCCGAATAAGCAGCGGAGCATGTACCTTCAGTTCCGGGCAGACCCTCATTTCCGCGCCTTCGGCGTGACCACGCCAATTTATGCGGTCTGGGATGACCATGATTATGGACTTGATAATTCCGACCGCACTCAGCCGGGTAAGCGGCATTCGCTAAAGACCTTTAACGAAATTTGGCCTAACCCTAAATCCCAGGCCATCCAAAAACCTGGTATCTGGACCCGTTTCACCACGGGATGCGTGGAGTTCTTTCTGCTGGACGTCCGCTACCACCGCTCACCCAATCAGGACCCCGATGGCCCTAACAAAACAATGTTGGGTGCCGAGCAACTCGATTGGCTGAAAAACTCGCTGGCACACTCATCGGCGGTTTTCAAGTTCCTTGTCTCCGGTAGTAGCTGGAACTGTGGTGGACCAGAGGCATGGAACCACAGTTTCAAGTATGAATATGACACTTTACTGGCCCACATTGCAGCAAAGCGTATCGGAGGCGTGATTTTGCTGGGCGGTGACCAACATGCCTGCAAAATCGCGGTTCGGCCCAGAGAGTCATGGAACGGCTACGACCTGCATGAATGGATGGCAGGCCAACTCTGGAACTCCAAAAACGACCTACAAAAAGGGTATTTCCGAGCGTTTGGAATTATTACTGTCGATACAAATGAAAAACCAGCTACAGCACGCTTGGAATTTTTCGATGTGCACGGCCAGCCGCATCAAGGCCGACGTATATTATATACTACACGGGGCGCGCTGCGTGCGCTCTTGGACAGCCCTCGTGGTGCAACCGGCGTGCCGGAAAAAAACCTAAGATACATTGACCGGCTTAGGCCTAAGACATCCGGCCCACTATGGGACGATATGCCCGTTACTATCGGTGAAACTCTGACCGAATATGACCTTCGTTGGCCTTCAGGCAGATAGAATAATGAGTATAGCCACGACATACTCTTATCATTTCCATCCAGGTATTTGATATCGAAGGTAGTAGCGATAATAAAGAGTATATCTTCGCATAAGATATTTGAAGAGTTTCTTGGAATAAGGAAAAAGCTGTGGGGCGGTCATTTTTGGGAGCAGGGATATGTTGTTCGAACTGTTGGAGAACAGATGACCGATGATGTGATAAAGCGTTATATAGCAAAACACAGTTTTTCATATAATGAACCTACGTTTTGGAATTTTTAGAAGCCCCGACCTTTGGTCGGGAGAGCTTCACTGGGGTCGTTATAAGGAATGGTTTAAAAGCAATTGTCATTGACGCTGGTATCTTTTTTTATAAAATGATTGAATGCAAGTTATGTTGGCAACTTGCGGTTATTAGTGGTGAAAGTAGCTCAGCGGCTAGAGCACTGGACTGTGGATCCAGGGGTCGCGGGTTCGAATCCCGTCTTTCACCCTTTCGTTTATGTTTAGCTGTCGCGGCTCGACCGAACTCGCCAAAGTTCGGCACAGCTCGACGGCCTATATCATTCCGTGCTTGGTGAAAATCCGCTGACAGGTGGGCCTGTTTTCCGGCTTTCTTGCCCCGTAGTTTTCTCCTTCTCTACCGTAAAATAATTTCTATTGTTATCCGCTTATATCAGCCGAAAAAAACATGTAGACAGGCTGTTTTTACCCTGTCAATAAAAGCATAGGTTTATGTAAGTATCGTAGAAGACAATGCTTACAGCAATAAAGGGCAAATCCCTGGCTAATTACATTGCGGTAGTGGCGGTCCTTTTGATGGCTATCGGCACGGTCTTTGTTTTCTCTGCAAGTGCTAACGTCAGTCAAAAGCTCAACTTACAGAGATTCTACGATTTTCCCAGCCTAAGGCAAATGCTGTTTTTCCCCCTGGCGATTATCGTCCTGTGCACTGTCTCATGTGTCGATTATCACAGGTTTAGTTTCGCTAATGGCTTTGTAAAATCGCTGACCAGCTATTTGTTAGTCCTTAGTATAGCGTTACTTATACTCGTTTTGATGCCGCAATTCGGCGCGGAGGTAAACCGTGTCCGCCGATGGCTCAGAATCCCCGCTGGATCCATTGTGGTGAGTTTTCAGCCTTCCGAGCTGGCAAAATGGGCACTTGTTTTCTTCTTAGCTGCCTTTTGCGATAAGTTCGTTGCTGATATCAAGTTATATTGGAAGCGATTTGTACCTATCTGCTTTGTTATCGCCATAGTAGTTGGCCTGATAATAGTCGAAGATTTTGGAACAGCAGCATTTATAGCATTTCTGGGCTTTTTGATGTTAATAATCGCTGGCGTGAAATTTTGGCATATCCTTACACCTTTGCCATTTGGTGTGGTGGCTTTTCTTGTTGTACTGGTCCGCTCGCCCAACCGAATGCAGCGGATTGCCGCCTTTTTGAATCCTGAGAGGTGGGTGGATTCTGCTGCTTATCAGGCCAACCAATCGCTTATTGCGCTGGGCTCCGGCGGACTATGGGGCAAAGGGCTGGGTAATGGAATCTGCAAATATGGGCATCTGCCGGAAGATACAACTGATTTTATCTTCGCGATTATCGGTGAAGAACTCGGCTTTGTCGGGACCACAATAGTCATCGGATTGTTTATGGCCTTTGTTGGGCTGGGAATCTTAGTGGTTATGCGGAGTCGTGACCATTTCGGCCGGCTTTTAGCTGGCGGCATCGTTTTAACCATCGCTCTTCAGGCGGCAGTTAATATTGGGGTAGTGACGGTTGTGCTGCCGACAAAGGGTATACCTCTTCCTTTTGTAAGTGCCGGCGGAACGAGTATGCTGCTATCATCTGCTGCGGTTGGCGTGCTATTAAATATCGCCAAACAATCTGCCCCAAAGCCGGTTCGATTGAAAGATGAGCAGCAATATTGATTTCAGGTAAAGACTTTATTCACATTTCAATGAGCTTCGCACGTACTTCGATGTTATCAAGGTCTAACTGCACGGTCATAAATGCGGACGTCATCAATCAGGCCGGAGAAGAAACCGCACTCGAAATTGGGTTTGATTGGGTTTGTTTTTCTGGCCACAAAAAAACAGATTCACTTCCATAATCCTTTTGTAAATAATAGGTTACGTTAATTTCGGCTTTTTTAAAAT
>JBHIDV010000111.1:0-7856 GCA_046760285.1 Sedimentisphaerales bacterium | reverse complement strand
TTTTCCTCGATACCAGAGCCCTAAGAAAGTGATACTATACAACCCAACCTTAATATTGGATTTGGTTTTTCCTGCACTTGGCTGCTTTGCTTGAACACTGTGCAAGGAATCTACTATGCCTGTTTGTAAAAACGCAGCGGTAGCTGCAACAGCAGCAGTACCCACAAATTGTCTGCGAGTAATCTTATTTCCATTATTCATGGTAAAAGACCTCCGCTACCTATCTAATTTTCTGATAAGATTTCTTTCAAAGCTAAAATGAGTTTTTCGTTTTGCTGCCTTGTTCCGACTGTTATTCTCAATTTATCACTAAGTCCGGGCAGGTCAAAGTACCTGACATAAATATTGCGCTGCACTAATTTATTATAAATCTCGCTGGCGGGGCAGTTTTTACTTTTAGCCAGCACAAAATTGGCATAACTTTTGGAAACTTCGAATTTCAATGTTCGTAGTTGCTCGGTCAATTTTTCGCGGTCCCTTTTCATTTTTTCGACATTTTCTTTGAAATATCGCTGGTCCTTTATCGCTGCTGCGGCAACGGCAATAGCAACCGCATCGACGTTGTAGGAGTCCTTGACCTTCATAAGGCCGGCAATTAAATCCGGCTGAGCAATTGCATAGCCAAACCGCAGTCCGGCCAAGCTGTAACCTTTGCTCATCGACCGAAGTATGATGACATTGTCAAAATCCTTAACCAGCGCTGTGCAATTGTTTTGAGCAAAATCCACGTAGGCCTCATCAATCAATAATATACCCGCCAACTCGTCTGCCAGTGAGGCTAACTCATCAACACTTACGAAGCTGCCGGTCGGCGCATTGGGATTGCACACTATAGTCAGAGCCGCAGCGCTTGAAGCTAATTTGGCCGGCAGATTAAATTCGCTATCAAACGGAACTTCGATTGCCTGGCAATTTTGCAGATTGGCCAACACCGGATAGAGTGAATACGTTGGTATGGGATATGCAACGGGACGATTTTCATCACAAAACGCCTGGAATGCAATACGTAGCAGTTCATCGCCGCCGTTGCAGCACATAATATAGTCTGGCTGCACAGCGTTGACCTCCGCTGCTGCCTGCCGGAAGGCATTGCCGAGTGGGTCAGGGTATCGGCGAAGCTGCTCTGGGGTTATTTCAGCCAGCACTTTCGAAACCTTCGGCGAGGGCGGATAGGGATTTTCGTTGGTGTTCAGTTTGACTGCGTCAATTTGTTCCGGCTGAAAACCCGGCTGATAACCTTTTGTCTTTTCAATATTTTCCCGGAAATAACCCATTACCTGCTCTAATTAACCACTGATTTCACAGATTACACTGTTTTTTGTTTCTTACCACCAAGGCACGAAATCATCAATTACCTGATGTCCTGATTCCTGATATCCACAACCTGATTTTCTGATAACCTGATATCCTAATATTCCGTGTAAATCAGTGTAAATCCGTGTCTAATTTAACCCGTGTTAATCCGTGTCTTCTCGAGATTATACGGATATTTGGCAGAAGTGAAAGACCGATTTTGTGATTATTTCCAAGCGGTGCGCTATTGGAAGCCAGTTATGAATAAGTTTATTTTTGGCAGTAATCTATAAGGCGGGCTATTTCGCTGCGCAGGTCTTTGCGGTGCACAATCATATCCACAAAGCCGTGCTCTAACATAAATTCAGCCGTTTGAAAACCTTTCGGCAGCTCGACCTTTATTGTTTCAGCAATAGTACGAGGGCCTGCAAAACCAATCAATGCGCCCGGCTCAGCTATTATGACATCACCTAACATGGCAAAGCTTGCTGTTACCCCACCCGTAGTAGGGTCGGTTAAAACTGATATGAACAGCCCTTGGGCCTCATTGAATTTGGCCAGCGCTGCAGAGGTCTTGGCCATCTGTCCCAGTGACACCACGCCCTCGTGCATCCTGGCTCCGCCGGAGCAGCTAACCACCACTAATGGCAGTTGCTCTTGCAGTGCCTGGTCCACCGCTACGCAAAGTTTTTCGCCCACCACAAAGCCCATCGAGCCCATCAAGAAATTCGGCTCCATCACTGCCAGGATGACGCCTCTGCCCTTGATAAAGGTCTTGCCGATCAGCATAGCTTCCTTTTCACCGCTCTTTTTTTCGTCGGCTTTGATGCGCTGCTTATAAGTGGTTCCTCTGAACTTAAAGCCCAGCGGGTCGGTGGTAGTTAAATCACCCAGAATCTGCTGAAAGGAATCTTCGTCAGCCAGATACTTAATTCGGGTAGCTGCCCCAATGCGAAAATGATGATTGCATTCCGGACAAACATTAAGATTCTTCTCGACAGATTTTTTATAGAGCATGTGCTCGCAACCAGGACACCGCATCCACAGCCCATCGGGCATCTCTTTACGTGGCCTTAATGAAAAACCATTCCATTTGGATTTTGTTTCTTTAGCCATATAAGAAAAAGTTAAATATCAAAAATCAAATCCCAAAACTTGCCGAGACCGCTCCCTCACGGTCGCGGCTCTGTCTTCTGTCTTCCGTCTTCTGTCTTCCGTCTGCAAGCAGCTCGAATAGCGTTTATTGCCGCCACCCGGTCGGATTTTGAAAATATGGCGTTGCCTGCTACCAGGGTATCGGCGCCATAGGAAACCACTATGGGGGAGTTCTTCGGGTCTATTCCGCCATCAACTTCGACCCGGATTTTAGAGCCTACAATTTCTCTTACTTTGATAACCTTTTTTGCTGCTTCTAACATAAACTTTTGTCCGCCAAAACCTGGATGCACCGTCATCACCAAGACCATATCACAAAGTGGCGCCAGACCCTCTATCCTTTCTACTGCTGTCTCTGGATTCACGCATATCCCAACCGTAGCACCAAGTTCATGTAATCTATCAATAAGTCTTTGCGGCTCACCAGCCGCCTCGACGTGGAATGTTATGTGGTCGGCGCCGGCATCAACAAATCGCTCGGCATATTTGGCTGGCTCGCTTATCATCAAATGGCTGTCAAAAACCAGACTGCTCACACGGCGGAGTTTCGCAATCACCGGCGGGCCAATAGTAATATTGGGCACAAAATGACCATCCATAACATCCAGATGCACTATTTTCACACCAGCCGACTCAATCGCAGCTATCTCATCAGCTAATCTGGCAAAATCGGCATCCAATATCGATGGTGCTATCTCGATTGTCCCGGGTTTAGGTAATCGCATTAGATTAATTATTCTTACCAGTTTTAGTCTTTTAGTAACCTCTTTAGTTCATTCCATATCCTCATATCTTCAGCTTGGTCGGATAGCTTTTTGGCCCAGGTTTTCAGATACCTTATATCGAGTTTTTCTTTATGCCGTAGGACCACACTCTCGGCGTCTAATAAATCCTGTTTACGCCCGGGGATAATCTTAAATAGAATTAAATCCTCAGGAGTAGGGAAAAAAGCTTTTATGCCATATAAGGCAATTGTCTTTCTCCTCTCAAATGCCTGCTCTTCCAAATCGGTTGAGGCAATAATAAAGTCAATATGAAAATCTCCATAGTTTATCTGAAGGGTTCCGGTCTGTTTTGCTGCTCTAAGGCATTTTTCTTTGGAAACTTCAAATCTGGCTTTTTTGGCCTTATCTAAAAAATCCGGAATGTCCTGCCGGTCAAGAATTATATCGACATCTACATCACCTGTAACTCTCGGCTCACCCAGAGTTCCTGCCGCAATACCACCGATTATCAGATATTTATAGTTTTCCTTATTTAGAAAGCTTACAACCTTTTTATAGACTTTCTCTAACAATATTTTCATGTTTTCTGTCTTGTGCTTAGGCTCATTTTTAGGCAAACAGGATGATCTTCAGAGAAATTTTTGCGCCATTCCCAGATAAGCTCGGAGGAAAGCAGACTCTCTTCAATTTGTAGCGCTTTCTTGTAAGACAGATTCTTGAGCCACTGCTTTTTTTCTTCTTCTAACTTTTTAAACCTTCTCTTGTCCAGTAAAGCCTTGCTGTCTTTAAATCGTTTCATTCCTTTTTTGTTTCAGTTAAATTTTTTTCTGTGTCAGTCTGTGTCCAAAAAGTCTGTGTTAATCCGTGTCTCTTTATTTTTCATCAAGGATTTCGATGCACTTGAATTTCTTACCCTCTAACAATTCCAGTGACGCTCCTCCGCCGGTAGAAATATGGCTTATCCTGTCTTGCAGCCCCAGCTTTTCGACGGCACTGGCACTGTCACCGCCTCCGATTACAGTGCGTGCTCCCTTGTCGGTAGCTTCGGCAACAGCTACACCCACAGCCTTGGTTCCTTCATCAAAAGGCGGCAGCTCAAACACGCCCATCGGACCGTTCCAAACAATGGTCTTGGCTCCAGCCAGTTTCTCCACAAAAAGTTTCCGGGTAGCTGGGCCGATGTCCATACCTTGCCGGTCGGTCTCAATATCACCGCTGACCACTTCACTCTCAGCATCAGCTTTGAATTCGCGGGCTACTACCGTATCCACCGGTAGAACCATTTCACAGCCGACCTCTTTAGCTTGTTCTTGTAACTCAGTAGCCTTGTCCAGGAAAGCATCCTCACATAAGCTCTTGCCAACGGCTCGGCCATCAGCCTTGAAAAAGGTGTAAGCCATTGCGCCGCCGATTAAAATACTGTCAACTTTATCGAGTAAATTTTCGATTACACCTATCTTGTCGGAGACCTTTGCCCCGCCCAGTATCGCTACGAACGGCCTTTCGGGATTGCTAATTGTCTGGCCAAGGAATTTCAATTCTTTCTCCACCAAAAACCCGATAACTCGTGGTTTTCCCTCCATCATTAATGGCACTGTATACATTGAAGCGTTATCTCTGTGGGCAGTGCCAAAAGCATCATCCACGTAAATATCCGCTAAATCAGCAAGCTGCTTTGCAAACTCGTCTTTAGCCTGGCGTAACTGCGAATCTTGCTTTGCGGCTTTATCTTTTATGGTCTCTTCTTTATGGAAGCGCAGGTTCTCAAGCAGCATACAATCACCACTGGCCAGTGCTTGGGCTTTGGCTTTTGTCTCAGGCCCAACGCAATCATTAGTAAAAATGACTTGCTTGCCTAACAGCTCGGAAAGTCGTTTTGCTACTGGTGCCAGAGATAATTTTTCATCTCTCTCGCCGCCGGGTCGGCCAAGGTGGCTCATAAGAATCAGAGCCCCGCCCCGCGACAGCACGTTCTTTATAGTCGGCAAGGCCTTAACGATTCGGTCATCGCTGGTGATATTGCAATTCTCATCCAGCGGCACATTAAAGTCGCAGCGCATCAAAACCTTTTTGCCCTGCACATCGATATCAGCGACGGTTTTCTTAGCCATTTTTTTACCTGCCTCAACAAAACTGTTCATGTCATTGCCGCCCTACATCGTGGTGCAGGGCAGGAATGACAAATGTAATACGCATTTACATCGCAGCCATTTTTTCCATAATATCGACGCTGCGGCACGAATAGCCCCACTCATTGTCATACCAGCTTACGACCTTAACGGTCCTGCCGATGACCATTGTGCACAGAGAATCAAAGATGCTCGAAGCAGGATTATTAACGATGTCACTGCTGACAATCGGCTCATCACAATAGATTAGAATACCCTGCATAGGCCCTTCCGCTGCCTTTTTTATTGCTGCATTTACATCGTCAATGGTGACATCTTTTTTGACATTAACCACCAGGTCTACGACACTACCAACCGGCACAGGCACCCGGATGGCAAAGCCATCGAGTTTGCCGTCAAGCTCAGGGACAACCTTGCCGATAGCTTTTGCTGCACCGGTGGTAGTAGGAATAATGTTCACTGCGGCGGCACGCGCGCGACGAAGGTCCTTGTGTATCATATCGGCAACTCTCTGGTCGTTGGTATAAGCGTGAATGGTGGTCATAAGGCCTTGCTCGATGCCGAATGAGTCGTTAAGAACTTTAGCTACAGGCGCAAGACAGTTGGTTGTACAGCTTGCATTCGAGACGCACTTGACGTCTTTGGTTAGCTTTTCATCATTAACACCTAAAACAATTGTTGCCTCGATATCGTCTTTTGCCGGAACGCTCAGGACTACTTTGCTGGCACCAGCTTTGAGATGGTCTGCGTAGCCACCCTTAGGTGATTCAGCGGTACGAAATATACCAGTCGATTCTAAAACCACCTTGACACCCATATCCTTCCAGGGCAGTTCCGCGGGATTCTTTACAGCCAAGACTTTTATCTCTTTGCCGTTGATGATTAGTTTGCCATCGCCTGCCTCGACCGTCCCGTTCCATTTGCCCATCACCGTGTCATATTTGAACAGATGCGCAAGGCTTTTAGCGTCCGTAAGGTCGTTGACCGCCACCAGCTCCAAATCGTTCTGTCTTTGCATAATAACTCTGGCCACAGCTCTGCCGATTCGGCCGAATCCGTTAATCGCCACCTTTGTTGCCATTTGCAAATCTCCTTATTTTTCAATACAGTAAATGTAAGTGTTTAAAGTGCCTAAAACGACACAAAGTGTCATTACGAGGAGCGCAGCAAGCCTGCCCTGAGCGAAGCCGAAGGGTGGCAATCTCCTTGCTCAGGTTTGAGATTGCTTCGCTTCGCTCGCAATGACGTTGCACATCACTTTAGCTCACTTTAGGCACTTCTCATTTTCGCCATTGAGGCAGATACTTTATTTGCAACTTCGCTGTTTTGCAAGAGTTTTTTTACGATTTAGTGTAACATATTTGCTATCTGCGCAATTATGTTTGTGGCGATGGTTGGTGCTATGGCAGAAATTACACAGCAGATAGACAATGACGATTTAGTTATCAGGGCCCGCACAGATGTGGACGCTCTGGGGCAGCTTTATGAGTTATACTATGAGCAGATTTTTCGATTTTGCGTGTATCGGCTTTTCAATAAAGAAACCGCCGAAGATGTAACTTCTAGGATTTTTCTTGAGATAGCCAGGAGAATTCGCACTTTTACAGGCCGAACTGAGCAGGATTTTCGAAACTGGCTGTACGCCATAGCAGTCAACCAGACAAATGCTCACATAAGAAAAACATCGCGCCGTAAGCAGCTCCTCGTAGAAGCCGTTCCTTCGAAGGCAGTTTCCGGCACCAACAGCAGTGACGATTTAGCCAAACTGGATTGGCCGACGCTTTATGCAGCTATTTTAAAGCTCAAGCCAGAGCACCAAACCATCGTCACGCTACGATTCTTTGAGAATATGGAGTTTGAGGAAATAGGCCGGATTATAAACACCAGGCCTGCAACTATACGTGTGACATTACACAGGATTCTAAGGAAATTAAGAAACTATCTGCAAACTGATACAGATGGGTTTGCTGAAAAAGCTACAAAGTGATGTTTTGGGATTGCCACGGCCTGCTTGGCAGGCCTCGCAATGACACCTAAAAAGCAATGCAACTGTCATTGCGAGCGAAGCGAAGCAATCTCCACTTATCAGCAACCATAAATGGAGAAGAACCAAATGTTCAATAATGAAACCGGTCTCAAAAAGCTGATTAACCAGCTCAATATTGATGATAAGCCGAATCCTGCACATCGTGAAAAGCTGCGCCGACAAATGCTCTCAGCCTTCGGCGAATCCGCACAGCAACGCAGACCTCAGGCAACCATTTTTCAAACCTTAGGAAGAACAATTATGAAAAGTCCGATTACAAAACTGGCTGCTGCAGTAGTAATAATTGCAGCGATTCTGATAGGCATACATAAGTTTGGTAGTTCAATTGAAGTAACAAGCGCGGCCTTTGCCAATGTTGCTCATCAACTGCGGAATGCCCGCACGCTAACTTACACGGCGGTCACACAAGTTGAAGATAGAATCATGCGAATGGAAGTAGCATTCAAAGAGCCAGGGCATATGCGTTACAGTGGAGAACTTGGAGAACGTAGAATAGTTTCGATTATG
>JBHIDV010000110.1:0-7953 GCA_046760285.1 Sedimentisphaerales bacterium | reverse complement strand
TGCGCAGTTTGAATTATCTAAATCCTGCTCAGTTAAATCCCATAAATTCTTATTCTTTGCTGGAAGTTTATCCTTAAACTCCTTATACCAAGATTTTATATTTTGGCATGTCTTTTTACGATATTCTTTAGCCTTAGGAAGTCTACAGTACCATCTATTCAGAAATTTGAAAAGGGCTTGACAATGTTCATCTTCGCAAAGATTAGGATTACCATTAGTGGAACTTAAGAAGTCGATGTATGCCTTGTTACCATAATAGGCTTTATCGAATACGTAACATGCAAATGCTAATTTACCAAGTGTAATATTTTCTCCAAGTTTCATAGTTTGTCCCCCCTAAATTAGTTCCTTCTTTTTTATTTTATAGTTTATCAACGTGGCACGTTTATCTCTTGCCCTCTGTAGCAGGTTTTCAATTTGTTTTTTGTTTTGGTTTTTAATCGCTTTTTTTAGCTTAGATAGTTCGGCGATGATTTTATCGATGCCTTTGGCAGTATTGTTTGCATTTGTCAGCAATACATCAGCCCAGATGTTAGCTGGTCCTGATGCCACTCGGGAGGTATCTATGAAACCTTTGCCGGCAAATTTTAGTTCTTCACTGTTGTTGGCATTTATCAATGCCGCTGCCACTACGTGTGGCAGATGGCTGATATTTGCAAAAATTCTATCATGCACTGCCGGCGTCATTAATTTCACTGTACAGCCAAGGTCTGACCAGAACCTCTTAAGCGTTTGCACTGCCTGGCGGTTGGTCTTTTTGGTCATGGTCAAAATGCAGGTGGCTTGCTCAAACAAATCGTCTCTGGCAAATTCTACACCTCTTTGCTCAGAGCCAGCAACCGGGTGCGAGCCGACGTAGTGGACGGTTTTAGGCAACCTCTTAGCTGCCCAGCGGGCAGGCAATACCTTTGTCGAGCCGATGTCAGTAACGATACTTCCGATGGGCAGTGCATCAGCAATTGTACTAAAGATCTCCTCAAATGTGCAAATAGGCGTGGCCACGATGACCAGGTCTGCTTGCGATACGCTTTTGTCTATGTCGTCGACGATTTCCGTCGCTACCGCCAGTCGTCTTGCTTGCTGACGAGTAGCAGGGCGGTGTGTGTAACCTACTACTTTTAGTCCGGCCAAAGAGCGCGAAATCGCTAAGGTTATAGAACCTCCTAAAAGGCCCAGCCCGATAACAGTTATTTGTCTTAACTCTCTCAAAATAAAGACCTTATGGAAATACAGTAGAAAATAATTTCTGCTAAAAACTATAGTAGGCTACCCCAGATGTCAATTTTTTTCTTTGATTTATTGTACTAAAATGTTATTATTTTGCGATTAATAAAGTGGAACCAACGGATATGGTAATACGGTAAAGTCCCGCAGGCTATGTGTGGACAGTTTTTTTGTGAGCACTTTTGTCCTGTCTGCGGGTGACATTTACAACTGCTTAGCAAGATAATTGATAACTAAAATGCCGGATAACAGCCACAGAATCAGCGTGGGCGAGCATTTGGACTTTGAGCAGAGAGTAGCTGACCTTGATCGTCAAATGGATGAGCTGCGCAAGCTCACCTCCATCAAGGGCATTGACTATTCTACTGAGATTCGTCGCCTTCAGCGGGAGCAGGTTGCTGAGCTGAAACGAATCTATTCAAATCTGACCGCCTGGCAGATTGTACAGGTGGCACGTCATCCGAAAAGACCTGTTCTTACTGATTACCTTGACCTGATGGTAAAGGATTTTCGTGAATTGCACGGCGATAGATGCTTCGGCGACGACCGAGCAATTATAACCGGTATCGGGCAGATCGCCAGAAACAAGGTTTTAATTGTCGGCCAAAATAAAGGCAAAAGTACGAAGGAAAAAATTGCCTGTAATTTCGGATGTCCCAATCCGGAGGGTTATCGCAAAGCGATAGCCAAGATGAAATTCGCTGAAAAGTTTAATATTCCCATTGTTACGCTCATTGATACGCCTGGGGCCTATCCCGGCATAGGAGCTGAAGAGCGGGGCCAGGCTCAGGCAATAGCGGTCAATCTTACAGAGATGTCACGCTTGGGGGTCCCGATAATTTGCATCTGTATTGGTGAGGGTGGTTCAGGCGGCGCTCTGGGAATAGGCGTGGGTGACAGGCTGGCCATGCTTGAATTTGCTTATTATTCAGTAATATCGCCTGAGGGCTGTGCCGCGATTCTTTGGCGTGATGGCTCACAGGCTCCCGACGCCGCTCAGGCGCTTAAGTTGACCAGCAAGGATTTGTATAAGATGGGATTGATTGATGCGATTATTGCTGAGCCGCTCGGCGGAGCACATCGTAACGTTCACGATACCGTTTATAACGTCGAAAGGTACATTGCTAAAACTCTGGCAGACCTCAAACGCACCAAGATTGAGAATCTGCTTGAAAATAGATACAAAAAATGGCGTTCAATGGGCACCCCTGCTGTGAACAATTATCGAGGAAAGTTGCGCTCAAGTAGGGCTCTGATAAACTCAACGGCGAAAACTGCCTCGAGAAAATCGCTCCGCCTGTGGCGGACTGCTAAGGTCTGACTTGCTTTTTGTTATTCTGCGCGGGGCAAAATCAATAATGGAACTTATCCCGACTAAAAAGCTTTTGTTTATAAATTTTTTAGAAGGAGAGCGCTCATGACAAATAAAAAACGGAAGTCAGAAAAATCTTTTCAGGCTCCAAGGAAGAATAAAAGCTTATTGACCAGAAGAGATTTTATGGGAGCGGTAGCCGCAGTAGGCGCAATGGGTTTAACTGGAAATGCTGCGAACAAGCCAAAGCAGGACGATTCAGAAATGCCCATATGGTCAGGAAGTTTGAAAGCCTCCGCGAAGAGAGCTCTCAAAGGGGACCGGCTTAACATGATTGTAATCATCGCTGATACCTGGCGGACCGACCATCTCGGCTGTTATGGCAGTACACGCATAAAAACCCCTTACCTTGACCAGTTCGCACAGCAAAGTGTGATATTCGCCGACGCCAGCGCAGAAGGATTGCCTACCATTCCTTGCCGAAGGGTCTACCACACTGGAAAGAGCGTCCTTCCGGAGTCTAAATGGCAGCCTCTGGCCAAAGACGATACGACCTTCGCACAGGTTCTGAGCAAACATGGATTTACCACTGGTTTTATTGTCGACACCTATCATCATTTCAAGCCGGATTACAATTTTCATCGCGGATTTGATTCCTGGCAGTGGGTACGCGGCCAGGAAACTGATAGATGGAAAAGCGGCCCAAAGGACAAGTTCGACCCCAAAAAGCATATGCCTGCTCATCTGTGGAACGAGCGTTATGATGCAAATATGCGGCAGTATATGATGAATACGCAAGACAGGGACGGCCCCAAAGATTACTTCTGTGCCAGGTCCTGTAAGGCTGCTGCAGATTGGCTCGAGCAAAATATAAATAACAAACCATTTATGCTTTGGATTGATATGTTTGACCCTCATGAGCCATGGGACGCTCCACCTCGATTCCAAAAAATGTATCGTGACGAATATCCGTATGAAAGATATCTATTTGGATACGGCGTAAGAAACAAACACAACTCCGGAGATAAACAGGATATCCGTCCTGAGGATATCCCTGTTATTAGAGACCTTTATGCAGCCGAGGTAACATTTAGCGATTATTGCATCGGCAGACTCTTGAAGGCAGTCGAAGAAATGGGACTGATGGATGATACTATTATTGTCTTTTCTACAGACCACGGCACTCACCTTGGTGAGGAAGGATATGTACAGAAAAGTCCCGACCTTCTTAATGCCTGCGTCGCTCATATTCCATTGATTATAAAGCATCCTGACAAGAAGTTTGCCGGAAAACGCGTGGAGGGACTTGTAAGTGCGGTTGATTTTATGCCTACCTTCCTCGCACTGCTCGGAATCAATGATTATAAGAATGTGGATGGGCAAAATATGTGGAAGCTGGTGACGCAGGAGGTTGCCGCAATCCACGATAACGTTTACACGGTTTTTCAAAGATTTGGAGCTATTCACAATTTAGATTGGCACTATTTCCAGAATATTAGGGGCAAAGAGCCCGGCGCAGGCCCCTGCCTTTATGACTTGAAAAACGACCCTGAGCAGACCAAAAATGTGATTAAGGAGTTTCCAGAAGTAGCAAAGGATTTGAGAAAGAAGCTGCAAAATCACCTTAAAATCGAAATACCGCCTTTGAAAGTGTAGTTGCTTTCTATAATTCTTGGCGAGGGTAGGAATTTAAATATTTAGCCCCCCAGGTTTTACCTGGGGGTTTTCTTCTGTTACGGGCTTTCTGCAGATTTTTGTTAACTGTAGCTTTCACAAAGCAAAAAGCACTTTTTCCTGAAAAAGAAAAAAACTCTTGCTTTTCCACCAGTTCATATTATCCTGCTTACTGCCAGACTGGGATTATTGACCTGCCAGGCAGTTGGCTGGCAATTACAGTTGATAGCAATACCATCTGGATGGCTAGCCGAACGGAGGACGTTTAGGGAGTCTGGTTCATATAAACCCGAAAGGAGAAGGAGAAGGAGGGTGGTAATGGCGAGGAGGAAATGGATTCTTACACTTTTAATGGTGTTAGGCAGTCCCCTCATTTTGGCCAGTTGTGACACTCGTGTGAAGGAACAAGCCCTCACAGAAGCTGAACAAGCCAAAGCTCAGTTAGCAAAGCTCAAGGCTGCTTTAGAGGAAACTCAGAACGAAAGAGACGTTCTAAAAGCAGAAGTGACCAATCTATCGAAATCTTTGCAAGAAGCTAAGTCCGAACTGGCTAAAGTTATCCAGACTCGAGACAGCCTGCAGGAACAGCTCGATGAAATTACTGAGTTACGTGATGAGCTGCAGGACCAGGTCGATAAGCTCAGGCAGTCACGAGGTACCCTGCAAGAGCGGGTCGATGAGCTCACTAAATCATGGGACGATTTGCAGGAGCAAGTCAACGACCTCGCTAAGTCGCGTGATATCCTGCAGGAGTGGGTCGATGAACTTAGTCAATGGTGTAGGGTTCTGCAGAAGCAAGTTGGTGAGCTGACGCAATCAAGAGATGAACTGCAGCAGCAAGGTAATAAGCTCACTCGATCGCGTGACCGCCTCGCCGAGCAGGTCAATGAACTTACTGAGTCACGTGATGGGCTAAAACGGCAGATTAGCACACTCACTGAGGTGCGGGATGAGCTGCAAGAGCGAATCATTGAACTCACTAAGTCGCGTGGTGAAGCCCTTACCGATGCCAGAGGTGCTCAAGCAAAGGTCCAGGAGCTTACGGCTCGGATGCAAAGGCACGTAAAAGAGATTGCCGGGCTTCAAAATCGGCTTAAGATGGTACAGTTAGCCTTTGAGAAGCTGAAGAAAAAACTTAGCCATGTGACAACCTCCTCAACCGCACAGCCATGATTTGACCTTGCTAACAAAATACATAATAGTGAAATCGTATTTTAACTTAAGCCTCTGTTTACCTCCGAGTTTGCTCTCCATCCGATGCAAATGAGCCTTCTCGTGAGTTGTTTTTCACCTTGTAGGCTACGAGTCAGGAATCATGAACTGCAAACCCGGTCAGCCGCTTGTAATTTCTCTTGGGTCTCTGCCTTCTTCGATAGTTGTTATTTTATTTACCCTTCTTTGATGTCTTCCACCGGCAAATTCCGTATTCAGCCAGACTTCTACTATTTTTCGCAGCAATACCTCTCCGATTTGGTCACCTGACAAGCAAAGGACATTTGCGTCGTTATGGTCGCGTGAAATCTGAGCACTTAACTCATCATGACACAATGCAGCTCTGATGCCTTTTACTTTGTTTGCAGCTATGCACATACCAAGCCCGGTTGCACACGCCAAAATACCCTTGTCGGCTTCTTTTTCTGCTACCGTCTTTGCTACTGCGTAGGCTGAATCAGGATAATCAACCGGATTGGTGTCACTCGTGCCGAAATCGATACACTCGTGGCCCAACTGAGTAACTATGGCCTTGATTAGCTGTTTCGCTTCAAAACCGCGATGATCACTTCCAACTGCTATTTTCATATCACCAGCTCATTAATCCTTTTTCTCACCGCTGTTTCTATCAATTCTGCACAATTACTGAAAAACTCTTGTGGCTGGCCTATCGGATCAGGAATATCTTGATTTTCTGCCAGCAGCATACACTTGTTTTCGGCCCCAGGACACAAGGTAGTGACACGCTGATAGTGAATTTGCTCCATCGCAAATATCAAGTCACTTTCTTCGATAAGCTGCAAAGACAATGCTCTACTCTTATGAGCTTTTATATCAATATCCTTGGCTGCGCAAGCTGTTACCGCTTCCACGCTTACAGGGGCACCGATTACATCCATTATACCAGCAGAAGAGATTTTATAACCCATTTTGTCGAGGTCGTCAACTTCGCATTCCAATTTTTCTGCCAGATATTTGCGAAATATTCCCTCAGCCATGGGACTTCGGCAGGTATTACCGGTACAAACGAATAGGAACTTGACCGCCGATAGTGCTTGCAACTCTTCTTGGGAGTATACACCAGGCCTTAGAGTTTGCAGCTCTTTTTTGCCTATTTTCACAATGGTGCTGCTTTTTTTGTATTTGCACGGCCCCGCGTCCAGTAGCAGATCGATTTGACCTGAGAACTCAGCGAGAACTTGCTCTGGCTGAGTAGCTGGGCTCTTGCCAGTTATATTCGCGCTTGGCGCAACCACAGGATTATGTATTAGTTGCAGCAATGCCGAAGCTATGGGATTATCAGGGCAACGAATGCCTATGGAGTTATCTTTATATAAACCCTCGAAAACCTCTTTCTTAAGCCTTTTTTGCTGTTTGTGCATATCCTGTTCATTAAGTTTGAATACGATGGTCAAGGGACCCGGCCAGGCATTTTTGATTAGTTTTTGAGCTCTTAGTCCGATCGTAGGCACGTACTTTCTGGCCTCGCTTTTCTGGCCAATATGTAATGTATAACGTTTTCCGGGCTCCCTTGCTTTAAGCTTATCCAGCTTGATTAGCGAATCGGTCTTGACTCGGCAGGCGATTCCATACACCGTTTCAGTAGGAAACGCCACCAGCCCGCCAGAATCGACTACTGCTGCTGCCTGTTTGATTTTCGCTATATTAGCTTTACCTGCAAGTTTTATAACCTTTGTCTGCATTCGCCTTACAAGATACATTGAACGACTCAGAATCGCAAGTAACTTACTCAATAGTTGGCGGTAATTATAATTATTTACCTCAATCCTAATCACAGTTGCTGGACCGCATCAGAATGGTTGATCATTAAAATGGGAAAGCCCGATAAAAAGGCTGAAAATAAGCAGGTATATCAAAGGGCTAAAAAAGCTTTTAGAAAAGTTGCTATTTTATGTAAATATGCTAATCTATCTAAATTAACATTGCCGATAAAATTATCATCGATGGAAAGGTCATTGAAAGGAGATTTGGATTATGGAGGCTTTAATTGAACAGCGTAAGGAAAGCCGAACTAATCTTTCCTGGCCGGTTAGTGTTTGGGTGCCGCAAGCTAATAGGTTTTTTAACGGCAGTAGCTCTAATATTAGCAAAATAGGCGTTTTTATTACGGTTCCCATGACCACACCTGTTCAGCCGGGCAATATTGTGGAAATCAATTTCCCGCGGACAGCCACCTTAGCTATGCAAAAAGGGCAGTTCGCTCGTATCAAAAGAGGCCGGGTAGTTAGAGTTGAGCGTAAAAATACGCTCAAGGACGCCCATATCGGTGTTGGTATTGCCTTTGAGTAGCTGATAAACGGCTCCTTTCGCCTCTGTTAGCTGCAGTTACGGAGAGCCTGTTGCTGCTAAAGCCACGGGGCAATGCAAAAGTAGAGACTGGTGCCCAATGACGGTCACCAGTCTTTTTTTTATCCTGACTCACTTCAATCCAGAGGAAATTCGAAGCAAATTCATCCTCAGCCCTTTCGACTTTGTTCTGCGCCTGGCCTGAATTAACCGAAGGCTAAACT